>DASYRO010000402.1:0-27796 GCA_036004385.1 Candidatus Acidiferrales bacterium | reverse complement strand
TCGTTCCAGTGGATGCTATACTGAGCGGCGGGGATGCACGAACGAATTACAGCGGGATGTGCGTCGAAATGCCAACCGTCTTTGTAATCGGAGAAGATTGGAACTTGCGCAGTCTGGTGCGCGCGGAGCTGCGCGAACACGGCGTGGAAGCGCTGGGCATGGAAACCGCAGATGAGGCCGCGCGGGCCATCGCCGCGGGCGCGATGCCCTCCACGATTGTGCTGGATCTAACGTTCCTGCGAGGCGAGGTGGCACAGCTCGAACCGCTGGCGAAGCGCGTGCCTGTGCTGGTGGTCACTTCGGCCGGAGCATCTGCACCGCCGTGGGCGGCCGCCGCGCTCTCGCGGCCCGTCACCGTGGGCGACGTCGTCGCCCATGTGGAATCCCTGCTCAAAGGGCTGGCCGCCTAGCATGGGCGTCCCTCCTGAAGTCCCGCCAGAAATACCGCCTGTCGCTCCCGGAGTCGCGCCGGCCAGCACGGCGCGGTTTCCCATGGGGATGTTGCTGGCGCCGGGGCGCGGATGGTTTCGTGCGCTGCGGCACGTGGAATTCCGGGTGTTTTGGGCTGGCAACTTCGTCTCTAACATTGGCTCGTGGATGCAGAACGTTGCGCAGGGCTGGCTGGTGCTGCTGCTGACGAACTCTCCCTTCTGGCTGGGCTTCGTGGGATTCGCGCAGCAAATGCCCGCGCTGATTTTTTCTCTGCCCGGCGGAGTGATTGCCGACCGCGCGACGCGGCGAAAAGTGCTGCTGGCCACGCAGACCGCTATGACGCTGCTGGCGCTGCTGTTGGCGGTGCTCGTATCGATGAAATTGATCACCGTGGAAAAAATCGCGGTGATTGCGTTTTTCGCGGGCACTACGATGGCGCTGAACGCGCCGAGCTACCAGGCGGCGGTGCGCGATCTGGTGGAAGAAGAAGACACACTGAATGCCATCGCGCTGAATTCCATCCAGTTCAACATGTCGCGCGTGGTTGGGCCGTCGCTGGCGGGTTTCGCCATTGCCGGCTTCCCCATCGAGGTCTGCTTCTATATGAACGCGCTGAGTTATGTGCCCTTGCTTCTGGTCATCGGCCGGACGCGCTTTCCCGCACACCAGGAGCGCGAGCGCAACTCCATGCGCGAAGAGCTGGCCGAGGGCTTCCGCTACGTCTGGACGCACCGGAGGATTCTTCTGCTCATCATCATCGTGGCCATGGTTAGCCTGTTTGGCCTGCCCTACCTGGTGATGATGCCGGCGTTTGCGAAAAACGTGCTCAACGTAGGCGCCAAAGGGTTGGGATACCTGATGGGGGCGGCTGGATTCGGCGCGTTTCTCGGCGGCATCCACCTGGCGTCGAGAAAAGCTCACCACCGGCGCGGGCCGCTCGTGCTGGGCGCGGGAGTGACGTTTTTTCTGGCGCTGGTGCTGTTCTGCTTCAGCCGCAATATGCTGCTGAGCATGGCGCTGCTGGCGGTGGCCGGCGCCGCCGTGGTTAATTCCGTCGCCACCATCAACAGCCTGATCCAGACTCTTGTGCCCAACCAGATCCGCGGCCGCGTCCTGAGCATGCACACCATGGCCTTCCTTGGATTTACGCCGGTGGGGAGCCTGCTGATCGGCACGCTCGCCGAGCAGTGGGGCGCGCCCTTGGCAATGGGAGTTTCGTGCGGCGTGGCTCTGGTGCTGATGGCCGGTATCGCGCTCGCCGCCAAAGACGTGAGAAGCCTTCAGTAAATGGAATGCTCTGGACCCCGCTGGTAGAATTGCTGGAGAGAGACAAATGACGGAAAAAACCATGACCGAAACGCACGCAACGGAATCCAAGACCGAAGCACCCAAGCCCGGCACGACGCCGAAAAAGAAAATTCATCGCGTCTGCATCAGTTGTAATTACATGTTCGAGGTTAACCCGGACGACTTCGCGGCCAAGCATTGCCCGAAATGCCATAAAGGCTGAGCCAGCGCAGACGCGCGGCGCAAGTTTTCCACCCACTGGACAATCTGTTGCTGGAGTTCGCGGGAGTTCTAACGCGGGCTTCCAGCTCGTCCTGAGTGAATCGAAGGGCCGGTTCCTTAGACGTCAAAGGCACCGCCAGGATGGCGGCGTTACCGACGGGAGCAAGAATGAAGCTTTATACGGAAATCATCGAGATGACCACGAAGGAGAAGCGCGAGCTGGTGAACATCACCCCGCGCGTGCGCGCCGCTGTGGACAAAAGCGGCTTCCAGGATGGCATCCTCATCGTGACGGCGCTGCACGTCAACTGCGGCGTGTTCGTCAACGATGAAGAGCCCGGCTTGCTTGAGGACATTTCCGCGTGGGCCAACCAGCTCGCGCCGGAGCGCGACGACTACAAGCACGGCAGAAAATTCGAGAGCAACGCCGCCGCGCATCTACAGACTCTGCTGCTCAATCACCAGGCCACGGTCGGCTTTTCGCAGGGCCATCTCGAACTCGGCCCCTGGCAGCAAATTTTCTTCGCTGAATTCGACGGCCAGCGCCCCCGGCGCATTCAAGTAAAAATATTAGGAGAGTAGCGCCGACGGATTTGCGCCGAAGGCGCTACCCTCCATAGGAACCTAGCGGGCCGAATGCGCCAGCCCTCCGAATGACTCAGGACTCTTACTTCTTCGGCGGCGGTGGCGGCGGAGCCTTGGTCGCGGGCTTGGCTGCCATCTTGTGCTTCATCTCCACCAGGATCACTTCGATCGGCTTGTCGCCCATGGCTTCAGGCAAGTGCTTCCCTCCGGGCATCCAGAGGGCGTCCCCGGCCTTACCTTCCTTTTCTTCGCTCTTGCCGTCCGGAGTAGTGAATTTGGCCTTTTGGTCCGTGAGGAATATGGCGACGACATCGGGGTGCTCGTGCATGACCGACTTTTCGTGCGCGCCGTAATGCACGCGCACCACGCGCACCTGATCATTCTCGAACATAACCTTATAGTGCTTGGGATCCACCTTCACCGGGTCCTGCGTCAGCGCAGGCGCTGCCGCCAGACAAACAAACACCGCGAGCAACAAAAAGCGACGCATGCTGCCTCCTTAAACGTGCAGAATTGAGGGGAATACAAGCGGGTCAAACCTACCGCCCGAATGGTGCGTTGTCAACGGCGTTCAGGAATCTCGACGACAGAGTAGGTCCCAGCCGTCGCAGAGTTTACTGCAGCGATGATTTCCTGCATCCGCCGTTCGATGAGGATCCAACGGTTCTTGGTGAGGACCACTACCGCGAGCTTTCGACCTTTCAGATTTTGCTGGTGGGGAAGGCCCGTGTCCGTCGTAATCAGTGTCTCGAACCCTGTATCCTCAGCGACGGACATGAGTTCTCCGTTCGAAAGTGCACTCCAACCCTCCTCGTTCGCCGTCCGGACATAATGTCCCCGGAGGGCATCGCGAATCCCGATGGGAGTTCCTTGATCGAAGAGAATTCGCATTACCGAGAAAGAGTCGGAGCTTCGAGGCTCTGCGCCGTGAATTCCAGAACCGCCTTGACCATCTCACGCGTCAAGCCGTCGTATAACGCCGCGACCTCGTCAATAGTGAGGCCGTCCTCCAGATTCTCGAAAACGGCGGTCACGGGAATTCGCGTGCCACGGAAGACCCAGGCTCCGCTCACTCTTCCGGGCACGCTTTCTACCACCGGACACTTTGACCAATCCAATGCCATTGGATTTCGTCCTCGTGCACCCATCATAGCCGAGTGTCCCCACGCAACCCACGAAAAAGTTGGCCCATCCTCTAAGCGCGAGCGGCAGCTCGCTCGGCGCCGGCGGGCGGTTTCTTCTTTCGGCGTACAGTGAAATCTTCTTGTGCTACCCTGCGTACTCGATTGCGAGGGGTCGCTCCGCTGGTTCATCCCACAACGTTGACCATCAAAGGTGTGCCGCAATGATTGAAGCCCAGGGCCTAACCAAGATTTTCAAGGACAAGAAGCGCGGGGAAATCCGCGCGGTGGACGGCGTAAATTTCAAGGCTCAGCCTGGACAGATTTACGGGCTGCTGGGGGCTAACGGCGCCGGTAAGACCACCACTCTGCGCATGCTGGCGACCATTCTCCGGCCGAGTTCGGGCACGGCCAAGGTGGCCGGTTTCGACGTGGCCGACGATCCCGAAAAAGTGCGCGCTCACGTTGGTTTTCTTTCCACCGCCACGGCGCTTTACGGACGCCTGACCGCGCGCGAGTTCGTCGAATATTTCGGGCGCCTGCACGGCATGGATGAAACGGCGCTGGCCAAACGAATTGACGAAATCTTTGCGCGCCTGGACATGAATGAATTTCGCGACCGCCGCTGCGACAAGCTTTCCACGGGCATGAAGCAGAAGGTTTCCATCGCGCGCACGCTGGTGCACGACCCGCCAGTGATGATCTTCGACGAACCGACCATCGGGCTGGACGTGATGACCGCGCGGGTCATCGTGCAATTCATCCGCGAATGCCGCGCGCAGGGCAAGACGGTAATTCTCTCCACGCACGTGATGAGCGAAGTGGAAAAGCTGTGTGACACCGTCGGCATCATTCATAACGGCAAGCTGCTCGCCGAGGGCACGCTGCCGCAGTTGCGCGAGCGCTACGCCGAGCAAGACATGGAAGAAATTTTCGTCAAAGTAGTGGGGGAATAGAAGTGTCCGCGCGAACAATCGGCGTGGTGTACCGCAAGGAACTGATGGACATGCTGCGCGACCGCCGCACCATCGTCAGTTCCATACTCGTACCCATCCTGACGTTTCCGGTTCTGATGCTGGCCATCGGCACGCTGGCCACCATCGTCGTGCGCAAGGCTACGCGGGAAAGCCCCACGGTGATGTTGCTCGGCGAAGCCAACGCGCCGTCGCTGGTCCGTTTACTGCGCAAAGACACAAAATTCGAAATCGTTCCCGCCGCCGGTGACTACGTCCAGCGCATCAACGACAAAAAACTGCGCGCCGCTGTGGAATTTCCGAGCGCCTTCGAGGAAAGACTCCGCACCAATCCCAGCGAGCCGCAGACGCTGAACATTTATCACTACGAAGGCGAACTACGTTCGCAAAGCGTATTGCGCAACCTGGAGGAAGCGATCGAAAAGTACAGCGACAGCGTGGTGGCGAGCCGGGTGGCTACGGCCAAAATGCCCGCCTCCATGCTCACTGCCTTCGAGCTGAAAAAAGAAAACGTAGCGTCCGCGGAAAAAGTCAGCGGCAACATTCTGGGCATGATCCTGCCGTACTTCGTCATCATCCTGTGCCTGACCGGGGCGATGTATCCGGCGATGGATTCCACCGCGGGGGAAAAGGAACGCGGCACGATTGAGACGATTCTGGCGAGCCCTGCGGGCCGCAGTGACCTCGTTGTCGGAAAGTTTTTTCTGGTGCTGACCTTCTCCATCGTGACCACCGCGCTTTCCGTGCTCTCCTTTTCCGGCTCGGTGCTGATCGGCGCGAAGCTGCTCGCACAGGTGACGAAATCGTTTGTGCTGGCGGTCAGCGCCAAATCCGCGGCTGTGGTTTTCCTCATGGTCGTGCCGCTGGCGGCGACATTTTCCGCCGCGCTGCTGGCCATCGCTCTCGTCGCGCGCAGCTACCGCGAAGCGCAGAGCTACCTCGGGCCGCTCATTTTTATCGTCATCCTGCCGGGGATGGCCGCCATGCTGCCCGGCGTCGAGTTGAATAATCGGCTGGCCATGGTGCCGGTGCTTAACGTGAGCCTGGTGGCCAAAGATATTTTTGCCGGACAGTACCACTGGCATCAGATCGGAATCATTTTTGCCAGCACGTGTCTCTATGCCGCGCTGGCGCTGTTTCTGGCGGTGCGGCAATTTAACCGCGAAGAAGTTCTCTTCCGCACTTAGCGAGGAACGCGCGATGAAGCTGAGAAATATCGGCGTCGTGTACAACAAAGAACGCACGGACATGCTTCGTGACCGCCGCACGCTGTTCAACATGCTCCTCTTTCCGCTGATCATGTTTCCGCTGCTCAGCAACGGCTTCAGCCGGCTGCAGTCGCGGGTGGTGGAGAAAGCCCGGCAGGAGGCTTCGCAGATCATGGTGCTCGGCGCGGAAAATGCGCCGGAGGTGGACGCCAAACTGCGCGCCTCCGGGAAATTCGATATCGTGCCCGTCGCCGCAGACTTCAAGCAGCAGATCAGCGATAAAAAATTGCGGGCCGCGATCGAATTCCCTCCCGGATTCGAGCAGGCCGTGCGCGCCGGCAGCGCGCCCGCGCCCAGCCTGACCGTCTATTTCTACCGCACGGAAATGCGCTCGGAGATGGCCGTGCGCAGCCTGGAAGAAATCATCGGAAAATATCGCACGGAAATTGTGCAAGGGCGCGTGGCTGGTCACGGCCTGCCCGCAGCCGCGCTCACTCCGGTAAAAACCAAGGAACAAAACGTAGCCACCGCGGAAAAAGTTTCCGGCGTGCGCATAGGCGGCATCATTCCGTATTTCATCATTATTTTCTGCCTGATGGGCGCGTTGCACCCGGCCATGGATCTTACTGCGGGAGAAAAAGAGCGGGGCACGATGGAAACTATCCTGGCCAGCGCCGTAAGCCGCGGCGAGTTGGTCATGGGCAAGTTTCTATTCGTGCTGACCACGTCGCTGGTGACCGCTGTCGTTTCGCTGATTTCTTATTCCATCACCCTGAAGTCCTCGCCCGGCGCCGTCGCCCGTGGCGTGAGCGGCGCGACCCGGGACCTCGCGGTGCATTTTAGCCTGCAAGCGGTGTTGATGGTCTTTGTGATGGTGCTGCCGCTGGCCGTGCTGTTTGCGGCGACGCTGGTGGCCATCTCGCTGATCGCGCGCAGCTACAAAGAAGCGCAGAGCTACACCGGACCGATCCTCCTCGCAGTGATTTTCCCAGCGGTAGCCTCGATTCTCCCCGGCATCGAGCTGAATCCGGCGCTGGCGCTGATCCCCGTGCTCAACGTAAGCCTTGTTTCCAAAGAACTTTTGAGCGGAAGCCTGCCGTGGGGCTTTATCGCCATCGTGTTCCTTTCGACATGCTTCTATGCGGCCATTGCGCTGGCGGTGGCGGTATTGCAATTTCAACGGGAAGACGTACTCTTTCGCGCCTGAATGCATTCGCTGTACACTGAACGAACCTCCCTGCTGCGTCGTATCTTCTATTGACACATGAAACGCATTCGCAATGGCTTCGCGGCAATGGTTCTCGCGCTGCCCTTCCTGGCTGGCGCGGCCGGGGCGATGATGGGCAGCGGGATACTTCATCCCATGCGCCGGGAGCTTTCCCCACAACTCATCGAGCAGGCCCGCAAGACATTCGACCGCGTGAGCGCGCAGCGGGAAGACTTCGAAGTGCGCACGCCGGATGGTGTGATCCTGCGCGGATGGAAGGTGCGCCCGCCCGAGCCGAACGGGGATTGGGTGCTGCTCTTTCATGGCGTCTCCGATAATCGCGCCGGGATGCTGGGTCATGCCGAGCTTTTGCTGCGCAATCACTTCAACGTGCTGATGATGGACTCTCGCGCGCACGGGACAAGCGAAGGCGCAATGGCCACATACGGCTGGCTCGAGCGCAACGATACGCGCGCCATCGCCGATGCGCTCCTCGCATCCGAACCGGTACACTGTCTGTTTTTTCTCGGCGAATCCATGGGCGCGTCGATTGCATTGCAGTCCGCTGCGGTTGACCCGCGCGTCGCCGGCGTGGTTGCGGAAAGCGCCTTCGCCAACCTGCGCGAGGTTTCCTTCGATTACTCTGGTTTACGCGTCAGTTCGCTCCTGGGCCGCACACTGTTCCGTCCCGCTTCGGCGATGGCCATCCGGGGCGCGGAAAATGAAGGAAAGTTCGACGCCGACGACATCTCTCCGGAGAAGTCCGTCGCCGCGCGCCCATTTCCTGTCCTACTGATCTGCGGCACGAGCGACCACAACATTCCCGCGAGACATACGCGTCGCATATTCAAGGCGGCCACCGGGCCAAAAGAAATGTGGCTGGTGCGTGGCGCGGGGCATACGGCGGCCCTGGGTAAAGAGCCGAAGGAATTTGAACGCCGCGTGCTGGGATTCTTCAGAAAAATCCATGAAGCGAAGCCGTAGAGGCACGATATGTTGTGCCTCTACAGCGCCTTGAGGATCATGATGATACGGTCGTCTTCGTGGGGCCCGCCGCGGGAGAAGCGGTCCACCTCATTAAGGACGGTTTCCACGATGCGTTCCGCGGGCGAGTTGCGTTCGCGGGTGATAGTTTCGACCAGGCGTTCCACGCCGTACTCGTTAGATTGCACGTCCATGGCTTCGGTGATGCCGTCCGTGCACCCGACGAAGACGTCGCCAGGCTCGAGCTTGAGATAGCCGCGTTCATATGCCACGCCGGGGAAAATTCCCACGACCATGCCGCCTTCGCGCAAGAACACATGCTCACCGTTGGCGCGCACCACGGCGGGCGGCACGTGACCCGCGTTGATGTAGTGGAACGTGCGGTTGCGCTGGTCGAGCAGCCCCACGAACATGCTCATATATTTTTGCGCGCGGGTATCCGCCAGGATCATGTCGTTCACCGACGCCACGATCCGCTCCAGCGAATGCAGGTGTACCACGAGCGCGCGCAGCGTGGCTTGCAGGTTGGCCATCACCAGCGCGGAGGCCACGCCCTTCCCTTCCACGTCGGAAATGACAAACAGCAGCGCTTCCGAGCTGAGCGGGATGAAATCGTAATAATCGCCGCCGACCATCTGCGTCGGCTTGTGTGAAACGACGATGTCGAACCCCTCGATGGTGGGCGGATGTTCCGGCAGCAAGCCGCGCTGGATGCTGCGCGCCAGCGCCAGGTCGCGCTCCAGTTTCTGCTTGTGGATGAGTTCGCGGTGGAGCTGCGCATTTTCGATGGCGATGGCGCAATGCACGGAAAGCGCCTGCAGGAACATCGTGTCCTCGCTGTTGAACGGGCCAGTCGCTTTGTTCAACAGTTGCAGCACGCCGACGACGTCGTTGGCCTTGTTGCGAATCGGCAGGCACAGCAGCGTGCGCGTGCGGTAGCCCAGGCGGCGATCCACGTCCGGCTCGAACCGCGGATCGTCGTAGGCATCCAGCAGGTTCACCGTCTCTCCGGTGCGCGCGACGTGTCCGGAGATGCCCTTGCTCATGGGGATGCGGATTTCCTGTTGCGCCAGACCCAGCCCCACCAGCGACCAGATTTCTTCGTGTTCCTTGTCCACCAGAAACATCGTGCCGCGGTCTGCGCCGGTCTGCCGCGTGGCCAGTTGCAGCACGATGTTGATGAGTTCTCCGAGGTCCAGCGTCGAATTCAGTTGCTTGGTGGCTTCAACGATGCTGGAAAGTGTATCAATAGTGCGCCGGTGGTCCACACCGGCCAGCGCGGAGGCAGCGAATCTCGCGAAAAGCGCCAGCACGCTGCGCGCCTCCGCACTCATGGGCTTCGGAGCTGAAGTCTCCAGAACCATCCCGGCGTGGCTATTGCCTGCGCCTGCAAAAAACCAGTCGGACGTCCCACTGGAAGAAACTAATCCGCTGAACGCCCTGGCCGCTGCGGCCTCGTCTGCGCCGGGCATGGCGCCCGCGTGCTTCCACATGGCGGGCTTCCCATCCACCATGCGCCACAGCCGCGCGCCGGAGGCGCCGAGATGGGCGGTGACTGTTTCCACGGTCTGCTGCGCCAACGTTTCCGGAGCGGCTTCCAGGCTCAGGGCGGCCAGCGCGTCTGCCAGCTGGGCCAGGCTGGTACCCGACTGCTTGGCGGCAGTTGTCGACGTGGGATTATTCTTCATGTGCCGGAGCCCCGGTAGTGTACTACGACCAAAGTCATATCGTCCGACTGGGGCGCACCGCCGGTGAACTGTCGCACGCCGGCCTGAATGGCGGCGGAAAGTTCCTGGGCGGTGGCGCCGCTAAACGCGCGCAGGATGTCGCGCAAGCCCGTTTCCGTGAACATGTCGTTGCGCATGTTGTGCGCTTCCGAAAATCCGTCGGTATAGATGATGAGAAAATCCCCGGGTTGAAGCTGCGCGCGGCCCGTGTGGTATTCCGCAAAATCAAACATGCCCAGCGGGAAATTATCCGAGGCCAGCGTGTACACCTGGCCCATCGTCGTGCGCACCAGCGGAGACACGTGTCCGGCGTTGACGTATTCCAGATGCCCGCTGGGATCCAGGACGGAATAAAACAGCGTGGCGTAGCGGTCATCGCCCGTGCGCTCGCAGAGATATTTGTTCACGCGCGCGCCGATGGTGTGCAGCGCGATATCCATTCCCGCCGTGGCGGAAAAAACTCCCTGCAGCATGGACGCCAGCAGCGCCGCGGGAATTCCTTTGCCGGAGACGTCCGCCACCACCACGCCGCAGCGCCCGCCGGGAAGCCCGATGGCGTCAAAATAATCTCCGCCGATGGACTGGCAGGCGATGTTCAGTCCGGTGATGCTGAACTCTTTCGATTCGGGAAATGTTTTCGGCAGAAGCGTCTGCTGGATTTCCGAAGCGATGGCCATCTCGTGTTCGAGGCGCTCTTTTTCCCGCGACGCGGCGAACAGGCGCGCGTTTTCGATCACGGTGGCCGCTTCCAGCGCCAGCGCGCGCAGCGTCTGGCGGTCGAGATCGGAGAACGCGCTGCCCACCGCGCGGCTGTCCAGGTAAAGCACGCCGAGCAGTTCCGCCGGCTTTCCGTACACGGTTGTGTCCGAGGAACCCAGCACGGGCATTTTTTCCAGGGGGATGGCGATCACCGTGCGCAGTTCCAGCCGCGCCATGCTGTCCTGTTGGCGGCGGTCCAGCGCGCCCAGTGCGTCGCCCGGATCGCTGACAATCAGCTCGCGCCTCGACTTCACCACCTGCTTCAAGATGCTGGAGGAAATCTGCATTTCTTTCGGATCGAGCGTGCCGTGGCGATGGTCGCGCGCCACGCTCTGCACCAGGTCGCCCTCCGCGCCTTCCGGCGGGCGCAACAGCAGCACGGCGCGCTCCGTGTGCGTCACGGCGATGGCCGCGTCCACCACGGAAGTCAGTAAATCTTCGAGCGCGAGGCTGGTGTGCATCACGCGCACGACTTCCAGCAGTACGCCGAGGTGGTAGAGTTCGCGCGAAGTCGCCGGAGTGGCCGGCCCAGCCTCGACGCGGCTCACTAACTCCGAAATATTGGTTTCTTCGCCCTGCTCGAAAACCAGCCGGAACGAATCCGGGACCCCGAATTCAATCGTGTCCCGCGGCTTCAGTTCATGCGCCGCCTCGATTTTTTGTCCGTTGACAAACGTGCCATGACGGCTTTGCAGGTCCTCGAGAACATATTTTCCGTCGGTGAGATCAATCTTGGCTTGCAGGCGGCTGATACGCGTGTCGCTGAGCGTGAGTTCGTTGCCCTTCTGCCGTCCGATGGTGAAGGGAGTATTCTGGACGGGCACCTGACGCTCGGTGCCGCCGGGTTCCAAAACACGCAAGCGTGCCGCTGCAGGCATTTGTTCTCAGTGGCGCAGGCCTTCAGCCTGCGCAGAATTCACCGTCATCGCGCTATGAACGTCCCCATCCGCCGGGAAGTGTATTCGGCAGGCGGCCGTGCCGCGCGCCGAACCGGCGTCAGACCACACGATAGCACATCGCCTGCACGCAGGCGGCGAGTACTTTGGTCTTTCGCCTGCACATGGTAGGAAAATTGCCCGCCGAAGTAAATACGCGATTCGATCGACGCCGTAGCAACAGGCTTGTAGCCTGGGCACGGCGGAACCACACAGGCTGTGAGCCTGTGCTGCGCTGCGTGATCGCGTCTACGTCGGCGGGCGGTGGCGGTGGGAGGAGGAAAGATCACCGGGCGCGTGCCCGGGAATGCTTCCCGAAGCTTCGGGACGGCGCACCAGCGCGTTGCTCAGACGGCGGACGGTTTCGCGCAGGCGGATGGCGAGATCGGCGATGATCTCCAACCTCTCGACCATGTCCGCGGACAGGCGGTCGCGCCGCGAAAGCAAAAGCTCGGCATTGCCGAGAATTCCCGTCAGCGGATTGTTCACCTCGTGGCGCAGGACTTCTCCGAAATCCAGCGGGATTTCTTCGGCAAGCGCCTCGCCGCCGCTCACTGCGGAGGCCAGCATGGATAGGCTGTGCGGTCCCAAATTTTCCGGGGATGGGCCTGCGTGGCGCATAATCAGCCGAGCGGCCAGGGGCACGAAGTCGCCATCGCGGGCCACACATTCCACGCGGCCCTCGGCCACGAGCGTGGCAGATTCTTTCTGTCTGCACCACCACGCCAGGTTTTCCGGCGCGGCGAGAAAAATCACCGGCGCAATATTCGCCAAGTCCTCCACCAGATACGTAAGCAGATTCGGAGCGTGGATGCTCTCGTCGAGCAAAATCACGTCTGGCGCGGTACGGCCGATGCAGGAGCGTGCCTGGGCGACACTCGTGGCCACGGGCACCTGGTAAGCGGGCGTCTCGTCCGCTAAGGAAAGATTACCGTTGCCGTTGAGAGCGCGAACCAGCCGGTGACTGAGCGCCGTATCGGTGCTGACCAGCAGGACAACGCGCGGGTCACAATCTCGCCGGAGGCCCGCGAGGCGACCGGAGTACGAAATGGAAGACAGTTGGTTCACAGCTTTCATTGTTTCCTCAATTCTTCAGCCCGCCGGTCCAGCGAAGGGGGAACCTCACCGGAGTGCGGCGCCATTTCGGCGGGATCCTCAAAATCGGTGACTCTGCGTTTCGGCGCGGAACCGTTGCGCGGCTTGCGCAGTAAATCCAGGGTATGCGCAACGATGCTTTTCAGTTCCTCCACCAGAAAGGGTTTGGCCAGGCAAGGGAGCCCCGTGCGGTCCAGGAATTCCAGCGTGCGCGGGGAAAGCGTGTCGCCGGTGATGAAGAGCAGCCGCAACTGCGCGGGATGGCCGCTGCGCACCAGCGACCGATAGAATGCCCGGCCGTCAATCCGCGGCATGCGCAGGTCGCAGATAATCAGGTCGTATCCGAACCGCGCCACTCGTGCGAGACCTTCGCGGCTGTCCAGCACCACGTCCACGTCATAGCCTTCGTCCTTCAACACATCGGCGACAAGTTGTGCGACGGTCGGCTCGTCTTCCACGACCAGGATGCTGCCGCGGCGCGCACGGACGCGAGACGCGGAATGCTTTTTCTCCACCCGCACCGGCTCGGCTTCTCGGGGCGGCTCGACGCTTGCCGCTTCCTCTGTTTCGCACGGTTGAACCACGGCCTCGACGGCGCTGAGAACGGGCAGTTCGACAACAAAGGATGCGCCGCCCAGGGAGGGCGCTCCGGGGGAAATTCTCGCGGAATTCATCAGGTAGATGTCGCCGCCGTGGTCGTGAACGATTCCATAGGCAATGGAAAGGCCCAGGCCGGTGCCCAGTCCGACCGGCTTGGTGGTAAAAAATGGATCGAAAAGGCGCGAAATGTGCTGCGGAGGCACTCCCGGGCCGCTATCGGAAATTTCCAGAGCCACGCGCGGCGGGTTCGCCTCCGGCAATGAGAACGAGCGAATCCGTATGTGTCCCAGCTCCGCGCCGCCAGCGGCGTCGGAGTGGTCGGCGGCATGACTTTCGAGGATGGCCTGCTCGGCATTCACCAGGAGATTCAGCACCACCTGCTGCACTTGATGAGGATCGGCCAGCGTCGGCGGCAGTTCGCGGTCGAGCTGCAGCTCGAGCTGTATGTTTTCAATTCTCAGCTCATAGCTGCGCAGCGCCAGCGTGCGCTCTACGATTTCATTGAGATCCACGGCGCGGCGCTCGCCGCGTCCGCTGCGCGCGAACAGAAGCAGATTGTTCACAATGCGCCCGGCGCGTTCCGCCTCCAAATAAATTTTCTCCACCTCGCGGAACATATTGCGAGTGGCATCGCTTTCCCGACGGCGTTCGGTGCCCGCGGCGCGGCCGGCGGGCATCCGCGCGAGCAGAAGTTGCGCGTAGCCCATGATGCTGGTGAGCGGATTGTTCAGTTCGTGCGCGATTCCGGAGACAAGCTGGCCGATGGCGGCCATTTTCTCCGTTTGCAGCATGGGCATGTGCGGAGGCGCGTGTGCGCTTCGTTCGCGGTACAGCTCCAGCCAGCCCACGCGCCGACCCTGCGCGTCGGACACGGGCCGCGAAAAGCGTTGCAGCACGCGCCCGGCTGGGCTGAGGAGTTCCACCTCGTCCCACGCCGTGGAGTTGCCGAGGAGCGGCAGTTCCCGCCAGCGGCGGGAAAACGTATCCGGGTCGCGAATGAGCGGTGCGAGCGCCTCGTACAGCTCGAGGATCTGACGGCCCCTGAACGTAGCCGTTGCGTTTTCCTCGAGTCCAAAAAGGCGCAGAAACTGCCCGTTCGAGGAACGAACTTTTCCCGACGCGTCGAGGAGGAGCACGCCGCTATCGACCGCTTCCATTACCGCGCGTAGCTCTTCCGCGAGTTGCGGTCCCGCGGGCTGCCCGTGGCGTTCTCCTGACCGCTCCGCCGCAGAGGGATGGCTGTTTTCGACTGCGGACCGCTCCTCCCGTTTACGCGCTGCCTGGGTTTCTTCGCGCTCCGCACAATCCCATTGCAGGCGTGCTAGCTCAGTTTTCGTGCGATGGGCGGAGTGAGCCAGCGCCAGTTGATTGAGCAAAGTCCAGACAAATGGCGCAGCCGCTTCGGATACGCTTTGATGGCTGTCGCGAAAAGCCAGCATGGCCACTCCCGCTGCGCGGCCCGCGGACCGCACCGGCCACCACACAGCGCTGCGCATTTCCGCCAGCACGGGAGGCACAGCGGATGGCGATTCTCCCGCCGCGCCATTGTGCGCGTCTTCGTGCACGTCGGCCATCAGCGGCGTCGAGGTCCGCAAGGCGTGTCGCCAGGGGAAAGCGGAGATGTCTAACTGTTGCCATTCCACCGGAGCCGGGACTCCCCGCACATCGACGACGGAACCGCGCAGAATTTGCGACATGTCCGACTCCAGCCACACTCCCGCGCGATCCGCTTCGGTGATCTTCAGCAGTTCCTCGGCGGCTAATTCCTGCAAACGCTCAGGCGAGTCCCCCGCGACGGCGACACCCGAAAACGTGGCGAGCGTCGCCGCGGCGTCGCGTTCGCTGGACCACGCGCGCAACCACTTTTTGATTCCCATCACCGGCCTACCAGGGTGAACGCAGGATGAGATAGCTGAAGAGAAGCGCCGTGCTGATGGCCACGACGAACTCAATCGCGCGCCGCACACCTCTCCCCATATGCATCGGTCTGTACATACATGCCTCTGTCGTTGACAACAGGATGTGCCAGCACAGGTGATTCCAGAGGCTTTGCGGCGTGTAAGTAGTCTCTGTTCAATGGATTCAAGACGATTGCCGTTCGCTGCGTCGCGCCCGCCTTCCCAGAGTGAGACTCAAAATCTGATTTCTTCCCGCAACGGTAAGCGGGCAAAAGCAGGCACCGGCACATGCAACGCCCGAAAAAAAGCGGAGAAACAAGCAAAATGCCGAGGGCGGATCAGTGGTTGGCTTCGTACTGCTTGAGCTTGCGGTACAGCGTGGTCTTGCCGATTCCCAAAAGCCTTGCGGCGGCGAGTTTGTCGCCGCTGGTTTCGCGCAGCGCGCGAAAAATGGCGCGGCGTTCGAGCTCTTCAAGCGGAAGAAGTTCATCTCCGGAAGGCGGCCGCTCCAGCGAGCCTGCCGGCGAGCCATATTGGAGATTGGACGGGAGATCGCCGACGTGCAGGATCGGCCCGCTGCCCAGGGCCATGGCGCGGGCAATAGCGTTTTCCAGTTCGCGAACGTTACCCGGCCAGTCGTAGGCCATCAGGCGGCGCATGGCATCTTCGGAAATGCCGCGGAACGGCCGCTCCGGTTCGCTGAATTTTTCGAGAAAGAAATTAACCAGCAGGGGGATATCGCTCTTGCGCTCGCGCAGCGGCGGCAGTTTGATAGAGACGACATTGAGGCGGAAATACAAGTCCTGGCGGAAGGCGCCGGAGCGTATCGCCGACTCGAGGTCGCGGTTGGTCGCCGCCATGACGCGGACGTGAATGGGCACGCGCTCCACCGCGCCCACTGGCTTGATCTCCCGCTCCTGCAATGCACGCAGAAGCTTGGCTTGCAGATCCACAGGCATGTCCGCGATTTCATCCAGAAACAACGTGCCGTCCGCGGCCGCCTCCAGCAAGCCTTGGCGGGTCTGCAGCGCGCCGGTGAATGCGCCCTTGACGTATCCGAACAGCTCGGACTCGATCAGCGTCGGCACCAGCGCGGAACAATCCACCGGCACGAATGGCTTTTTACGCCGCGGACCGGAGAAGTGGATGGAACGAGCCACCAGTTCCTTGCCCGTGCCGCTCTCGCCGAGAATCAGCACCGGATAATTGTGCTGGCTGACCTTCTCGATCATCTTGTAGACGCGCTGCATCTTCGGCGAAACGCCAATCAGCCCGCCGAATCCGGGGCGGCTGCGAAGCTGTTCGCGCAGCACGCGATTTTCCTGGTCGAGCTCGATCGAGCGCAGCAGCCGATCGAGCTTGGCGCGCAGTTCATCCACATGGAACGGCTTGGTGACGTAGTCGGCAGCGCCGAGGCGCGTGGCTTCCACCGCCGTTTCAATCGTGCCGTATTGCGTGAGGACCATGACGGGGACTTGCGCGTGCAACGCGCGCACGCGCTTCAGCAATTCGATGCCGCCGAGTGAAGGCACTTTCAGGTCGGTGACCACGATGTCCACGGGAAACTGCTCGAGAAGTTCGAGGGCCTGTTCCGTATTGGTCGCCGTGCGGACCAGCAATCCGGCGGCACGCGCCACATCCGCGCACAAATCTCGTGCCGCGGCCTCGTCGTCTACTATCAGTATGCTGCCCGCAGGCGCTGAGGTGTCACGCGAGGTTTCCGCCGCATCGGTCATGGTGTTGGTCACGACCCAATTCGGAGCAAGGGCTGTTCCACTTCAGACTAAAATCACCGTGTGGTAAATAAACAACTTAGTTCTAGATGGCGGACCAGTTCCGGCGTGGAATCGTATCACAATGGAACTGGGAACGGGCAGGACTATCTTGAAATTAGGAATTTAGCTTTTATTATCAACTCGTTGCAAAAATGGAAAGGCCGTCATTCCCACAATGGGAATGGCGGCCCTCCAGCTCGATTGTTTCCAATCTATCGTTTCAACTGCACAGAAACTGCCTGACTGAGTTTGAAGCTGAGTTGCGATTCCACTGGAATCACGATGTCTTTTTTGCCGGTGGCTGCGGCTGTGGCGGTACCTGCTCCCGCGCCGGCGGCCGCGCCGATCGCGGCGCCTTTTCCGCCTCCGGCGATTGCGCCGACGAGTGTGCCCACACCGGTGCCGCCGCCGATGAGTGTCCAGTTACGCTTGTCGTGATTCTGCCCGGTTCTTGTAATCGAGGTAGTGCGCAGATCGTAGTTTCTGCCGCCAATCTCCACGGAGCGCAGTGCCAGCCGCAGTCGGGGCACGCCTTCCAAGTGTCCAGACGCGCGAGCATCGATGACCACACCTTCGGCGCGCGCGCCCTTCGGGAATACGGTCTTGCCTTCCGCGACCACGGGCGCGGCCAGCGAAGCGTCAAAGCGATCGCCTGAATGAGCCTGCGCGCTGGAAATGGATTCGTCGAGCACAACTTCAATCTCTGTGCCGGCGGGCAGCAAAATTGTTCTCTCCGCCGGCAGAATCGTTCTCAGGATGCCGCGCTCGTCCACTTTCTTGCTCTCGTCTGCCTGGCTGGGTGTGGAGACGCTGGAGCAGCTCGCCAGACTCATTGCCAGAGTTACAACCCACAGCGAACGCAGAAAAAGTCGCATGTCCTTCATAGCGACCTCCCCAAAACCCCACTGTGCTTGGGGCACGCAACGTGCCACACGGCCGGCACATTTCTGATTGAAGGATAAGGAGTTATAAAACTCGCACTGGCTGCGGCTCTGTAAAATCTTCGGGACACCGGTAGCCTAGGGAGCTTTTCCGGGAGGCGGAGCCGTGGCCACTTTTTCGCGCAGTTCGACAGCATAGAGGCCCTCGGTGGACGACGCCGCATACACAATGGAGGCTGTTTCGCGCGCGGTGACCACCGGAAAGCGCCCCTCGGCCAGCGTGCCTTCGATGCGCATCCATGTTGCCCCGCGATCGTAGGAGATGTACAGGCCCTGCGTTTGCATGGAGACGAGGAAAATATCTCCCACGATGGCGAGGTCCTGAATGGGGGCCTGGGGCAGACCGTAGGCTGCTTGTTTCCACGTGCCTCCGCCATCGCGAGAAATGAACAGGCCTTTTTCGGTCGTGGCGAGAAGCGTTTTTTCTCCCGCTGCATCAATTCGCAGCGCGCCGCCGGTTTCGTACGGCAGGTCATGCCATGCCCAGGTATTTCCGCTATCGCCGGAAAACACGATGCCGCGCAGGGTGACCAGCCAGAAATTTTTCGCGTCCTCAGAGATGTGCACGGCGCGCGCGGGCAGCACGACCGGCCCCACCGGCGTGATCGCCCACGTGGCGCCCGAGTCGCGCGAGACGAGCAAGCCGTCGTCGGTGGCCGCGTACCACGCCTCGCGCGTGAAGGCCATGTCCAGCACGATATGATTCAGCGGTCGCGGACCACTTTGCTTCAGGGGCGGAAGCCCCTTTCTCTTTGTACTCTGCGTTTTGTCGGAGCTAAAGCTCCGAGTTCCTAACTTCGGACCCTGCTTGTCCTTGAACTCAGAAGATGAGTTGCGACTCGCTGATTTCTGGTCGGCTTTGTCCTTGCCATCATCGGCTGCTTGGCCAGAGCTGAATGCCGGCGCTCCGCTGACGGTGCCGATGCGCTGCCAAGCGGATTTCTCGGCCTCGTAGCGCATCAAGCCGCCGCGATCGAGCGCGGCGAGCCATCCAGCGGGCGAAGCATACACGCGGCGCACCGCCTCCGCTTTCAACCCCGGGCCCAACGGCCTCCAGTTGCTGCCTGCATCATCGGTGGCCAGCACGGTTTCGGGAGCGTTGGCCAGGACGGCGAGGACGCGCTCCGGCCGATCGCGGTCCAGCGCCAGCGCAAGAATCTGGCGGTGATAAAAACCCTCATTCGCCGCGCGAAATTTTTTGCCGCCATCTTCGCTGACCATCACGCCCAGCTTTTCGGTGCCCATCACCAGCCGCCCGGGCGTTTTCGCGTCCAGAACCAGAGCGTTTATTACCCAATCGCCGGGCGTGAGCCGCTGCCAGGACGCGCCCGAATCGTTGGTGCGCCAGAGACCTTCGGTCGTTGCGGCGTACACCGTCTGCGGGCGATGCGGATCCTGACGAATCACGTGCGTGCGCCGCGCCGCGTAGGGAATGCCCTGAATCTTGCGCCATTCCGCGCCGGCGTCGTCGCTGCGATAAATGCCCGAACAGGCGCTGGCAAAAAGGCGGCGGGAATTCGTGCGGTCCACAACAATGCTCATCACGTCGGAATCGTCAATCATTCCGTCATGGATGGATTTCCAACTGCGTCCGCCGTTCAATGTCTTCCACGGCAGATGAAACGTGCCGGCATAAATGATGTCCGGGTCCTTCGGGTCGATGGCGATGGAATCGAGGTTGCGGATTTCTTCGCTCTCCTCCGGAGAAATGCGCAGCCACGTGCGGCCGAAATTGAGCGAGCGATAGACGCCGTCGAGCGCGCCGGCCACCAGCACGTCCGGGTTGGAAGGCGCCTGGGCCAGCGCGCGCACAGCGTGCTCGTCGAGGCCGGTGCGCCGCCAGGTGACGCCAGCGTCGTCGCTACGGAACACGCCGCCACCGCCGTTGCTTTCCCGCGACCACGCGGCGGCAAAAAGAGTTTTTGCATTGCGCGGGTCCACGAGGATTGCGGTGATAACGCCATCCGTGGAATGCCCCGCGCGGCCTAGAATTTTCCAGGATTCTCCGCCGTCCGTGGTGCCAAAGACGTGCCCGTCGGCGGTGCCCAGATAGATGCGCTTGGGATCGCCGGGATCGGAGGCCAGCGTGAGCACATCGCCCCCCGGCGGGCCCATGGGCTTCCACACCTGCCCGGATAGAGGAATAGAAGAAATGAGGAAGAGAGGAATGAGTTGGACGAGGCGACGCATGGGCCAATTTCTATTGTAACGCAGAGCCGAGAGTGCGTGTGGCCCCGAAGCGTCCCGAGTGGAATGTGACGAAAAAGACAAACCGTCCGATACGGCAAAACGAATACAGATGATCGCGGATGGAAATATGGAGCGAAGTTCAGTTCCTGCCTCGCGGTTGAACAGTGATGAATAACTGTTACGGAGCAGAACACAAGGGCGCAGGTTGTCAGCAGCGCGCAGGGAAGACAGAGAGTATAATGGGCGATGCGACCCTCTCTTCCACCTAACTATACCCGCGCAAGCACACACAAGAGCGGGGGAGTGGCGCCAATGGTGCCTGGCCGTGGATACGCGGGCTGAGAAAATTCTTGTCGCCGATGACCGTGAGGAGATCCGCGTGCTGATGACGCGGATGCTGGAGGCCAAAGGCTACGAAGTGGTCACCGCGAGCGATGGGCGCGCGGCGCTGGCGGAATTTGCGCGCAGCCAACCCGACCTGGTCCTGATGGATGTGGAAATGCCGCATCTGGACGGCATCCAAGTGTGCCAGCAACTAAAGTCCAATGCGGAAACGCGGCTGACGCCGGTGGTGCTGGTGACGGGTCTTTCGGCCACGGAAGACCGCATTCGCGGAATTCAAGCCGGCGCCGACGACTTCCTGAGCAAGCCCGTGGACCGCAATGAACTGCTGGCGCGCGTGCGCTCGCTGCTCAGCTTGAAGGCTTACACCGACGAGCTGGAGCGCGCCGAATCCGTGGTGTTCGTACTGGCGCGCAGCATCGAAGGAAAAGATCCCTACACCGAAGGGCATTGCGAGCGGTTGTCGGATTACTCGTCGCGGTTGGGCGAGCGGCTGGGCCTGCCTTCCGAGCACATTATCGCGTTGCGGCGCGCCGGCATCGTGCACGACATCGGCAAAGTGGCCGTGCCGGACGCCATCCTCCTGAAACCCGGCCCGCTGACACCCGAAGAGTGGGTGGTCATGCGTCAGCATCCCGTCACCGGGGAGCGCATTTGCGCGCCGCTGAAGACGTTCCGCCTGGTGCTGCCGATCATCCGCCATCATCACGAGCGCATGGACGGCTCCGGCTATCCGGATGGGCTGGCCGGCGAACAAATCCCCGTGCGCGCGCGCGTGCTGCAAATTGTGGATGTGTACGACGCGCTGACCACGATACGTCCCTACAAGCGGGCCCTTACACCGCAGGAGGCGCTGGACACCATCGCGCAAGAAGTCACCAAGGGCTGGTGGGATCCGAATATTTTTCCGGAATTTCAAAAGCTGATTCTGGATTCGGTCGAAAACAGAAGTCAGCAATCAGAAGTCAGAACTTAGAAAGAGTCTGGAGATTCGACAAAGCGTTTGATTCGGCGAGCGGACAGACCTGGAAGTCTGTCCTACGCTCGTTATTCGAGATTCGATTTTGGGTTTCCAGCACGGAGGGGCCATGGATACCGCGATGATGCAAACGGCCGCGGAAGGTAGCTGGGAAGCGCTGCAGGCCCGGTTGAAGCAGCTCGAGCGGCGCGATGGGTGGCTGCGGGGGGCCTCCGTCGCGGTTATGTTCCTGCTGACGGCAGCGGTAGTGGCGTCTGCGCTGCCTACGCTTTTGAAAGAAGAAACGAACGTATGGGACACGCTTCTTGACCTCAGCATTACCCAGGGAATTCGCGGACTAGTGGGCTTGGTGCTGCTGTTCAACATACACTGGATCTACCAGCAGATCCTGATTAAGAGACTGCGCCGCGGACTGGCCGATCAAATGACCGCCGGCGTGCTGCCAATCGTAGATGTCCATGACGCACTGACTACGGAGCGACCCTATAAGCGCGCGATGTCGCCGGATCCAGCGCTCGAAACGATGGAGGAAGAAATCAAGAAGGGCTGATGGGACGCGTACATTTTGGCCGAATTTCGAAAGCTGCACCTGGACAGCCGCAAGCACAATCAGAAGTAGATCGCGGGGGCATACGCTTACCAGAATGGGGCGCGCAACCGGGGCACCCGAGGGAAGTCTCGCAAAGTCTGGGACGGCAAGCCATTTGGGCACAAGCATCGTGCGGCGACATGCAGAGTACCGGCAGGTGGAGGTCTAATTGGAACAGACGATAACACGAGAGGCCGCGGAGCTGAGCTGGCAGGGGCTCCAGGCCAAGTTGAAGCAGCTCGAACGGCGCGATTGGTGGATGTGGTCGGCTTCCATCGTGGTTATGCTTTTGCTGACCGCAGCGGTGGTGGCCTCCGCGCTGCCCACGCTGTTGAAAGCGGATTCGAACGTAAGGAATTCGCTCCTCGATCTCAATATTTCCCTGGGAGTTCGCGGCCTGGTCGGATTGGTGCTGCTGTTCAACACACACTTGATCTACCAGCAGATCCTGATTAAGCGGCTGCGCCGAGGGCTGGCCGAACAGATCACCACCGCAGCCAGCTCGCAACTGCGCGCAGAAGAACTCCAGCGCCAGCTGCTTCACCAACAGAAGCACGAGCGCGAGCTCGCTCTTGCCCGCAGCGTCGAGACGCTTTCCAGGATCGTGGAAGCCACCAAGCAGCTCAATTCGCCCCTCGACCTCGGCGAGCTCATCAACATCGTCCTCGAGTTGGCCACCCGGCAGACGGGCGCCGACCGCGGCACGATGTTTCTGGTGGACAAGGAGCGCGAGGAGATCTGGTCGCTGGTCGGCCTGGGCCTGGCGAAGCAGGAAATCCGCATCCCCATGAGCAAGGGCATTGCCGGGCACGTCGCGCGCACCGGAGAAACCGTCAATCTGCTCGATGCCTACGAGGATCCGCACTTCGAGCCGGAGGTGGACCGCCGCCTCGGCTACCGCACGCGCACGCTGCTCTGCGTGCCCATTCGCGATAAGAGCAATGATATTATCGGCGTGCTGCAACTGCTGAACAAAGCCTCCGGTTCGTTCGACGCCGAGGACACCAATTTCCTACGCGCGCTTTCCGTGCACTGCGCCATCGCCATCGAAAACGCCCAGCTCCATCAACTGGCCATGTGCGATTCCCTGACCGGCCTGTACAACCGGCGTTTTATCGAGCAGCACATGGCCGTGGAGTTCGCGCGCGCCGACCGGCGCGCCTACGCGCTCACTCTGTTGACTCTCGACCTCAACAACTTCAAGGAGATTAACGACCGGCACGGCCATCCCGCGGGCGATCTGGTGTTGGCCGAATTTGCGAAGCATCTGAACAAGGTCTGTCGTACATCCGATCTGGCCGCGCGCATCGGCGGCGATGAATTCATGCTGCTGCTGACCGAATGCCTGCCCGGGCAGGTGCCTCTTGTGCTCACTCGACTGACCGGGCTGGAAGTCGATCTCGGGGGAACTAAGATCCCCATCACCTTCTCGGCTGGCTGGGCGGAACACCGGCCCGGTGAGCAACCTTCGGAGCTGCTCAAGCGGGCTGACAAAGCCCTCTATGCCGAGAAGAACACCGGCAAGGTCGAAGAGGGGATTCGCCAAGCGCAGAAGATGGAGACCATGGGCCAGCTCGCGGGCGGAGTGGCACACGACCTCAGCAATCTGCTGATGATCATCAAATCGTATAGCGAAATGTTGCTGGAGGAAAAAGGCCTGGGCGAGCTGCCGCGCAAAAATCTTGAAGAAATCCAGAAGGCCTCCGAACGCGCTACCGCGCTGACGCGGCAGCTCCTTACTTTCAGCCGCAAGCAAACCCTCGCGCCGGAGCTGCTCAACCTCAATGACGTGATTGCCGACGTGCAGAGCATGGTCACCCGCTTGATTGGCGAGAACATCGCCGTGGACACCAATCTGGACGCGTCTCTGGGTCAGACCAAGGCCGACCGCTCGCAGATGGAGCAGATTATCCTGAACCTTTCCGTCAATGCGCGAGACGCCATGCCCGAGGGCGGCACGCTGACCATTGAAACGGCCAATGCCGAGCTGGACGAAGCCTTTGCCGGCACGCACCCCGGGGCGCGCACAGGATCGTATGTGATGTTGAGTGTTCGCGACACCGGCTGCGGCATGAGTGCGGACACCAAGGCACACATCTTCGAGCCGTTCTTTACGACTAAAGACGTTGGCAAGGGAACAGGACTGGGGCTGGCCACTGTCTATGGAATCGTCAAGCAATCCGCCGGTTACATCTGGGTGGATAGCGAACCGGGGCGGGGATCCACCTTCAGCGTATATCTCCCGACAGCGCAGGCGGAAGTGGCTGTGGCTTCGTGAAAGCACGCACCGCGCATTGAGACGCAGGCTCCAGGCTACCGTAAAAAGTAGGGGCAGACTCCCAAAGCACGGGAGCCTGCCCCTGAAGAACAGCACAGGCTACGAGCCAGTGCTACCTGTCAGTACGTTGCGCCCTCGGGGATCCAGATTACATCCACGCGGCGGTTTTGTTTATCGGCGCCAGCCTGGCCGCCGGCGGTTTTCGTATCAATCCGCGCATCGGCAATGCCTTTGCTCACCAGATATTTCTTGGCAGCCTCGGCGCGATCCATGGCCAGTTTATCGGGCTTGCGTTCCTTCGGATCGGCGTAGCCGACGATGGCCACGCGAGCCTTCGGATCGTTCTGCAAGCGCAGGGCGACATCATCCAGCACGCGCTTGCAAACATTATCTACGCGCGCGGAAGCGGCGCGGAAGAAGCACTCCGAAAGCTTGGAGGATTGCGGCGGAGGCGGAGGAACAGTGACGCCGACATCCACCGTACAGTCAGCGGCGCCGCCGCGGCCGTCATCCACACGTCCAGTCACGGTGTAGCGTCCCGCGGCAAGGCCTGTGGTATCGAGCTGCACGCTCGCACCCGAGCCGATAATCTGGCCGCCGTTGGTGCGCCAGGAGTAGGTCAGCGTGTCGTTGTCCGCGTCGGAAGCCGTAGCCGTGACGCGCACGCGCTCGCCGGAAAGTACCGAGGAGCGGTCCACCGAGCAGGACATGGTGGGCGCGCGATTGGGCCGCGGTTCGACCTTGATGTCCACGGCGCAGGAGGCTGTGCCGCCCTTGCCGTCGGATACGTTGACCGTGACAGTGTAGGTGCCGGTGCGCGTGCCCGCGGAATTCCAGCGCACCGATGCGCCGCTGCCTTCCACCGTACCGCCGGATGCAGTCCAAGAATAACTCAGCGTATCGTTATCGGGATCGCTGGCCGAAGCGCGCACGCCGACCGTGTCGCCGGATTCGACGAACACCGAGGAGGCATCCGCGGTGCAGGAGACTACCGGCGAGCGGTTCACCGGCTTGGGCTTTTCCGGCCAGTACACGCTGCCAATCTTGATGATGAAACCGTTCTTATCGCCGTGCTCGCTCAGGTTGCCGGTGCGGCGATAGCCGACGTCGATGGCCACGTTGGACCAGGGGTAGAGCCGCACGCCCCACACGGAGTCAATGGGGTCGCGCGCGCCAAACGTGGTGTTCTGCGTGTGCGGCCCAACGTAAATATTGAACACCGTCTCGGTCATCGGCTGAATGCGATACTTGGGCAGGAAAATTGTGCCGCCGGAAAGGCGCAGCACGTCCGCTTGCGTAAACAGGCGGACGCGGTTGGAACGCGGGTCGCGCGTGATGCGGTAGTTCAGGTTTGACGTGCTGACAATGCGGTCCTTCCACCACGTTTTGCTGGTGGAGATGCTGCCCACCCAGCCGAACTGGCCCGTCTGCACCTGGTTATCGAGCAGGTCGGAGAGGGAGCGTCGCGTGGGAATGATGATGTCGTTGCGAATGGCCATCGAAAGCCAATCCCCGCGCCACTCGGAAAATGGGCCGACCTTGAATCCAACGACGAGGTCGCCGATGCCACCGGCGTTGCGGTTGACAAACGGATAGTCCTCCACGTAGCCCGGCGCGGAGCCGGGCACTACGGTCAGTCCGCGAAAGATGGTCGGGTTGGCGGCGTTGGGAAACGGCGGATTCGTCGGCGGCGTGCGCAAACTCAACTGTGAGGGCGCGCTCAGGTGCGCGTAGCGATGCGGCTCCCACCCGATATGGAGGTTCAACCAGTCAGTGACGCCGTAGCTAGCGGCCGTGCCCACAGAAAGGATGGTGACATTGCCGGGCATGCGCGAAATCTTGTTCACATAAGTGGTGATGGCGAAGCCACGCTTGGGCAGCAGGTAGCCGGAGTCCACAGTGAAGATGCCCAGTGTGCCGGTGGTCGCCGCGGGCATGGGCCGCAGCACAGGAGGCTCCTTGGCGTCGCGCGGGCTGGGGGGCGCGGGAAAGGCGGCAAGAGTGGCGGACGGGTGGGCTGGGAACAGCGTAGCGGAGCCGCGGGGCATGGGATCGGCTGCGAGCGCGGAAGGTCCCGTCACGGCGGCGGATTTGTCCGTGCGGACCACCGCGGATTTGTTTTTGGATTTGCTTTTCTTGGAGCCGGCATCGTCGGCGGGCGCGGCCGGCGCCAGGACCAAGCACAGAAGCAGCAGCAGACAAGCTCGCAACATGGCCTTCATCAAGACCTCCTCAGTTGTGGAGCCCAAGTTCCGACCGGATAAGTTCGTTTGCGTTCTCTGCGGAGACCGGACTGCGTTCCCGGTAGTCCACCGATCCGCAGCTTTCTATGGACGGGCGTCGAAACACGGACGCCCAGGCGGAGAACTAAAAACTAATCATAACCCCTATTTCGAGAGCCCCGCATGGTGCACCCCCGGGGCACTCTCTAAAAAACATTATACGGCAGAGGGAAAGAAAACCAACAATGTTCTTGCAAAAATTCACCAGCGCTCGGCGCCGCGGACACAGTCCGGGGCCGGCTCCCGCAACCGCCGGGTCCGCGGGGCGCGCGCGTTCAGCAAAAATCAATTGCTACGATGCAGGCCACCCGGCGGGCGTTGGACTCATCTCATCGTGGGGTTCCGCATGTAGCGCCGGCCTCCAGCCGGTTGTGCTGTTGCAAGTCAAGGAATTGCCTGCGAGGCGGCGTTACATCCGCGAACGAAACGACGGAGAGGAGAGATCGGCCCATGCAGCAGGAAACGACGATTGGCAGAATTCCCGAAGCAAGCCGCGCGGCTCAGATTGGCAATTCGCTGGCGTGGACACTGGCAGCGCTCTTGGCGTTTGCGCCTGGAGTCACCGGGCAATCGCAGAGCGCGAGCGCCGGACAAGTGTCCAGCGTGAGCACGGCGGTGGTCACCAGCGGCACGCGATTCCTGGTGAAGCTGGACGACAAGCTGAGCACGCGCAAGGACAAGGTCGGTAAAAAATTTGATCTGAAAACGCTGGAGCCGCTGATCGCCGCGAATGGCGCGGTCATTCCGCCGGGCGCGAAGATTCGCGGGCACGTCAGCCGTATCGAGCCGGCGGGATTTACCGGGCGCGCGCGGCTGTGGCTCTCGTTCGATGAAATCAACACGCGCGAAGGCAAGCTGCCTATCGTCGCCCATGTGCTGAGCGTGCCGGAAGAGCACAGCGTGAAGGCGGGCGAAAGCAAAGAAGGCGAAATCGAAGCTCGCACCAGCAAGGGCAAACCGGAAGTCGAAGCCGCCGCCGCGGGCGCGGCCATCGGCGCGGTGATTGGCGCGACGTCGAGAAGCGGCAAGGGCGCGGGAATCGGCGCGGCCATCGGCGGCGCAACCGGATTCCTGATCGCCTCCGGCATGGGCATGGAACTCGAGCTCCAAAAAGGCACCAAGCTGGAGTTGGAATTGAGCCGGCCGCTGTACGTAGAAAAATGGTGATTTGCGGTTGAGTGATTGAGGAGGAACGCGACTGACAAGCGCGGCGAAAGACGAAACCGGCTTCGAGCCAGAAGGCCAGATCGCCACGGATAATGTCGGGTGACCCAGTGCGCGGAAAACGCGGCGACCACTTCCGAGCCTTGGTCGCCGAAGCAACCAAGTCTACTCGATCGAAGGAGCCGATCCCGTCATCTAATCAGCTCTAATGATCAGTCGGTA
>DASYRO010000401.1:0-6128 GCA_036004385.1 Candidatus Acidiferrales bacterium | reverse complement strand
AGATAGCTGAGCTTAATGAAGAAGAGGCGGCCGGTGGAGGTCGTGGGTGAGCCGGTGAGGCGCAGCGTACGCAAGGGTGCGGCGGAGATGGCATCGATCTCTACGTTTTCGTAGAGGTCCGAGTAGCCGACGTAGAGCGCGGTGCCGGGATTGAGAAGGTACGTGATCAGCAGGTCGGACTTGAGCGATTTCGTGCGACTGAGCGCGACAAGCTGCGAATTGGGCAGCACCGCGTTGTAATCAAGAATCGCGCGCAGGGAAAGTTCGCGTGTGAACTGGTAATTCACTTTGGAGCGGAAGATGTGGTTGTTAAAGATGGGCGTGCCTGGAGAAAAGCCTGCCGGCGTAGAGCCCGCGCGCGTGGCCAGTCGCGAGAAGATGTAGGTTTCATCGGCGCGGAAGCGGGGCTTGGGGCGTAGCGTAAGGCCGAAGCGCGCGCTGCGCGTATCCGCGAGAAAGGGCGTAAGGCCGGATGCCGGAAAAAAGTTCTCGCCCGTGCCGGCTTGAAATTGTCCGGAAAGCGCCAGCCACTTCAGCCACTCGGTGGAAATGCTGGCGGAAGTGATGTGCTTGCGGAAGCCAAGGCCTTGAAAAAGTTCGAAGGCTTCATTGCGCTTGACGGAAAACGAAGCGGGCCCGCGAAGTCCGATATCGAAACTCGCGTCCACAATCCAGTCCTGAATATCGCCGGCGCGATTCGCATTAATGATGACGTCCACCGTCGGCCCATAGTATTGCACCAGCTTTCCCTCCGGCCGCCAGTAATAGCCCAGAAACTGCTCACCGAGCCGCAGGTCCACGCGGGAAACGAAGCCGAGGTGCGTGCGAAAGTCGGGACTGCGGTCGTTGTAGCGGCTGGTGGACGTGAAGTGCCGCCCACGCCGCGACAATTCAAGAAAAGTCCCGGGCCCGGTACGATGCGAGCCGTCTACGCGGCTCGTGAAGCTGCGAAAAATCTGTCCCGAAAAAACCCAGTTGGCGTTGAGCTTCAGCCGCGTATCCAGAGAGATGACGTGGTTCGAACACGATGGAGAATTGCGCGTACTGAAGAACACACCGATGGTGGATTGCGCAGCGACCTCACGCTGCATGCGAAATACGCCGATGCCCGCGCGGCGGTCATCCAGCGGATCGCATTCTGAAAATACACCGGGCCCCGCGCCGGCGGGCACAGAGCCCGGCGTGGGCTGGCGGTCGTCCATGCCCAGCGCGGCAATGGCCCACGGCCCGACCTTGCCTGTGAGCCGCAGGCCAAACTGCGGGTCTGCGATGCGCCGCGAGAAAAATAAATTCACCGGCGTGCGGAAGAACGCCGCGTTCTCGATGAAGAACGGCCGTTTTTCGGGGAAGAACACTTCGAAGCGCTGGTTGACTGTCACCTGCGGTTCATCGGATTCCACCTGGCTGAAATCCGGGTTCAGCGCTACGTCCAGAGTAAGAGCGTCCTTCAAGACGAACTTGGCGTCCAGCCCGCCGCGGCCTTCGTCTTTTGTGCGAAAGTTCGGGCCGCCGGGGAGTGCTTGGTCCAGAAAGTGGGAATGGGTGTAGATGCCGTAAGGAATCAATTGCACATTGCGTCCTGGCGAGATTTTTTCCAGGCCTTCCAGCGTGGCCATCTGTTGCGCGAAGCCTTCCACGCGATGCGTAATGTATGGCCAGAAAGACGTCTCGCTGTTGCGGGGAATGCTGCGGATCAGAGCGATGCCCCACGTCTGGCTTGGGTCATTTGGAAAACGCAGGCTCTTGAAGGGAATGGAAATCCACGCGACGTAGCCGTCGGGAATCAGTCTCCCATCGGAATGCCACAGCGTATCGAAGCTGTAGTCATCATCCTGTCCCTCAGTGGTAATGCCGTCGAGCTGGATCCCCAGCGGATTGACGGCAAACTCGTAGGCGCGGCGGCGGTCGCGGAAAGTATCGAAGAGCACGCCCACGACGTCATCGCTGAAAATATCCTCTCGTTTGTTCATGCGTGCGCGGAGCTTACCGGGCTCGTCCTTGCAGATGAAGACCGCGTAGAAATTCTTGTCGTCATACGAAAGATAGGCGGTGGTTGGCTGCGAGACCGGCGTGCCGTCGCCCGGTTCGCGCTGGCGGAAGCCGGTGACCTCGACGCCTATCGGCGTGGCGCCGGGAAGAAAGTCTTCAATCTTCGGCTCGCGGGCCGTGCGCGGGATGCGCAACGTTGGAGGCAGACCCTGCGGCAAAACCGTGGATGGCTTCGCGGCAGACGACTGTGCGGCGCCCGGCTGCGCGCACAGCTGCAGCGCAGCCAAAATCGCCAGCAGGAACCCCCAGAAGCTCCGCCGGAAGATGAGCATCAAGTTATGTGTATACCTTCCGTGCACTGTTAACTGCAACCGAAAAAGCGGCGGGCTGGATCGGGCAGACTTCCAGTTCGTCCCCGAGAGAAGCCGAAGGGGATGTTGCCCGGCAGGCCGGGACGCCTGTTCTATGGGTGGGCGTTCATGCTCTTGGGCGGATCGAGTTTGCCATCCGCACCGCGGGTGAGCGCGATGAATTCGGGATCGTTGCGCAAAGAGGTGAAGACCGCGTCCACGCGCGCTTCCATCATTTCCTTGCTGCGCACGGATTGGTAGCGCTCGTATTCGAAGAAATGCCGCTTCAGCAGCGCCAGCGCCTTATCGCGCTGGCCGGCTTGCGCGTAGATGGCCGCCAGATTGTACGACGCGGGCATCAGGGCTTCATTTTCGCGCGCAATCTTCAGCGCTTCTTCGCCCTTGCCGCGGTCGGCCATGAAGGCGGCGACGAACACGAGGTTGTAGGAATCCTTCGGCTCGAGCTTGAGCGCTTTGTCCAGGTAGTAGTCGGTCTTGGCGAGGTCGCCCTCGGAATTCCAGTACACCGCCAGATTGCGGTAAGCCAACGCAGTAGGAAATTCCTCGACGGAATGTTCCATCAGCGCCAGGCCTTTCTTGAACTCGCCGTCGTGGATGGTCATTTTCCCCAGGCCGTGCAGGGCGACGGCCACGGAGAGCGGGTCAGCGGGCATGGCCAGAATTTTTTCGAAGGTGCTGCGCGCCTTCTCCCATTCGCCGGTGTGATGGCGGTAGAGCTCGCCCAGGTAGCGCAACGGCGCGGGATCGGCGGGATCCATGCGATGCGCCTGCGCGTAGAGACGTTCCGCTTCCGTGTAATTCGCGGCGTCCTCGGCGCGGAGCCCGGCGCGCATGATGCTTTCGATTTTCGCGCTGGCCTTGGCGTCAAAGATGGGGGCATCGAAAAGCTGGCCCACTTCGCTCACGCCGAGCTTCTTCAATTCCTTGGCGGCATCCTTGGCCAGCTTGGGGAACAGGCATTTCTGTTCCAGTACGCCGCGGAATTCCTCAATCGCTGCCTGCGTGTCGCCGGATTTGGCCTTGTTCTTGGCCCCGTCCATTTTTTCTTTGAGCGCGCTTTCGCGACGCTTCACTTCTGACTCGACCAGCTTTTCCACCTGGTCGACTTTGAGGTAGCCGTCTTTGTTCGCGGCTTTGCCCAGCACGGTGCCATCGGGTTGCGCGAGCACAGCAACGGGAATCTTGTCGTCCGCGGCAAGCTTTTGGCCGAGCGGAGTGCGCGGGTCCACGACACCCATGGTTACGCACTGCGCAGCAAAGAGTGTGAGCGTGCGGGAATTGCGCAGGCTGGACTTGCTCAGCTCCTCGGCGCCCGTGGGCAGCCAGTAGAGCACGATGCCCGCTTTCACCGGCGGCTCTTCGGGCTTTATCAAGCGCCAGGGAACGTTATAGACCTGCTCGTCCGGCTGGCCGCTCGACGGTCCGGAACGCATCCCGCCCATTCCGCCGCCACCGCCTCCGCCGCACGTAGCCAGAGCCGGCTGCGCGGGAGAGAGCAGAATCAAAGTCAGTACTACAGACATGAACCGCGCTAGTGATTTTCGCATGCGCGAAATCATAGCATAATCTAGGGGCGAGTCGAACAGCGCATCACGAGCGGCAGCCCGTGTGTTAGACTACGCAATTAACCAGCGAGGGCGGCGATGTACTTCCAACAATACTATTTGGCGTGTTTGGCGCACGCATCCTATCTGATCGGGTCCGAAGGGCAGGCCGCGGTGGTGGACCCGCAGCGCGACGTGCAGATTTATCTCGACGACGCCGCCAAGCAGGGATTGAAAATCACCCACGTCATCGAAACGCACATGCACGCCGATTTCGTCTCGGGCCACAAGGAAATCGCCGCGCGGACGGGCGCGAAGATTTATGTCGGGCAAAAAGCGGCCGCGCAATTTCCGCACGTTGCGCTCAAAGATGGTGAAGAATTCCGCGTGGGCAAGTGCGTGTTCCGCTGCATCGAAACGCCGGGTCATTCGTTGGATAGCATTTGCGTTGCCGCGTTTAACTTGGAAGGGAAGACGGCACCGGGAGAGCCATGGGGCGTATTCACCGGCGACACGCTGTTCATCGGCGAAGTCGGCCGCCCGGACCTTTCGCCGACGCACACACCGCACGAACTGGCGGGCATGCTCTACGACAGCCTGCAAGAGCTGATGAAGCTGCCGGACTCTTGCCAGGTCTATCCAGCGCACGGAGCGGGGTCGCTCTGCGGGCGCAACATCAGCGCCGAAAAACATTCCACCATTGGCCGCGAACGCGCGTTCAATTACGCGCTGAAACCGCGCACACGCGAGCAGTTTGTGGAACTCATCACCGCGGATTTTCCCGAGCGGCCCGACTATTTCCTGCGCGACGCGCAAATCAACCGCGAAGGCGCGACACAACTCAATGAGCTGCCGTTTCCTGCCACGCTCACGCCGGAGCAGGTGCTGCGCAAACAGGAGCAAGGCAACATCGTGCTGGACACGCGCACCGCGGCGGAATTCGGCGCGGGTCACGTGCCCAGGTCCATCCACATCGGGCTTGGCGGACAATTTGCCGCCTGGGCCGGCTCGTTGATTGGACTCGACGCGCCGGTGATTCTCGTCGTGGGCAGCCCGGAGCAGTTGCAGGAAGCGCAGGTGCGGCTGGCGCGCGTGGGCATTGAAAACGTCGCCGGCTATCTGGGCACGTCGGGCAGCGCGCCGACGGGCAGCGAGTTTGGACCTGAGGCCTCCGCGCAGGCCATTCTGGCGTGGGAGAAGGAAGGCCTGCCGCTGGGACAGGTGCCGCAAATTTCCGTCCTCAGCCTGCACGATGAATTGCGCGATCACCCCGGCGATATTCAGGTGGTGGACGTGCGGCGCACGATGGAATGGGAAACGGGTCACATCGAGCACGCGCGCTTGAAGCCTCTGGCCAGCTTGCGCACCATGCTCGAGGACCTGGATACCGCGCGGCCCATCGCCGTGCATTGCAAGAGCGGTTATCGCAGCTCGATTGCCACCAGCCTGCTGCTGCGCGCCGGGTTCAGGCAGGTGATGAACGTCACCGGCGGCTTCGACGCGTGGACCGCGCAGAACCTGCCTGTCGTCGGGAAAACAGAGCAAGCCTGTCCAGCCTGAGTATTTCGTAACTCGAACTGCGTAAGCAAACTTTGATTTTCAATCCCACAAGGAGGCGATGATGACCAATCGCGATTTCCTGATTAAACGGCTGGAGCAAGAAACGCCGGCGATGGTGAACGTAATCCGCGCGCTGCCTGCGGGCAAGCTGGACTACCGTCCGCACCCGCGTTCGCGTTCGGCCGGAGAACTGGTGGCCGTGCTGGTGGCGGAAGCCGCCGGCTGCGTGGAAATGTGCGAGAAGGGCGAGATCAACTGGGCCGAACCGAAACCTGCCACTTCCGGCGAGCAGGCCGCAGCGGAGTTCGAGCGCTGGCAGAAGAAATTCGTCGAGCATCTGCGCAAAGTGGACGACGCCATGTGGGACAAACACATCCCCCTGTTGATGGACGGGAAGAAAGTGCACGGCGGATCGTTTTCGGGGATGTGCTGGGAAATGCTCTTCGACGCCGTGCATCACCGTGGGCAGCTCAGCGCGTACATCCGTCCCATGGGCGGCAAGGTGCCATCCATTTACGGGCCGTCGGCGGATGATCCCGGAATGTAAAAGCGGAAAATGGAAAATCGAAAAGAGGAATTCGTAAACCGATGTTCCATATTTGAAAACCATGAAGATGCCCCGCGTGCGACTCATCCACTGGAATAAAGAGGAGGCCAAGGAGCG
>DASYRO010000400.1:0-4201 GCA_036004385.1 Candidatus Acidiferrales bacterium | reverse complement strand
ACCTGCGACTTCACCGCCGAATACGTCCGCATCAACGCGTCTTACCGAACGTGAGCTGCGCCGCGTGATCGTCTCGCGCGAGGGCGCGAAGGACACACCGCGCAGACGCGTGAATTGCCGCGACAAGCGATTTATGCTAATTTCCCAAACGCTTCCCAAGCTTGGGGATAAGCAATTGCAGAGCTTGGTCTACACTACGAGAGCGTAGCTGGGGTAAGGCATGGGCCAACCAATCCTCTCGATCGCACTTCCGCTGCTTTTTGTGTGGGGTAGCCTGCTCGTCACGTTTTGGTTGCTGGATCTTCTGCCCATCCGGCCGCCAGCGGGGCTATCGAAACGCATCGATGGCATCAGTACCTTTGAACTGGTGGACCTCGGCGCGCTGACGACAGGCCGCTTGCTGCTGATCAGCGCCGTCAGTCTTTTCTTCGAGTTGATGCTGATCCGCTGGCTTTCCTCTGAAATCCGCATTTTTGCCTATTTTAAGAACATCGTTCTGGTGGCCTGCTTTTTTGGTTTCGGCCTGGGATGCTTTCTGAGCAGGAAAAAAATCCGTCTGGCCTACGTGCTGCTGCCGCTGCTGGTGCTCGTGCTGTTCACGTCGCTGCCGTGGTACGACCTGCACCGCTTGATGCTGAAGCTTTCCGACTACATCGGCGCCTTTGCAGACGTGCACGTCTTTGGACGATTCTATGGCCAGGGCCTGCGGAAGTATGCCGGCGCAATGCTCGGATTTTCGGTGGTGATTCCGTGCCTGGCGCTGGCCACGCTGACCATGATTCCGATGGGGCAATTGGTCTCGCGCTTCCTGGAGATCCGGGCGGGGATTTCTGCCTATTCCGCGAATGTGGCGGCGAGTATCGTCGGGATCTGGCTCTTCACCGGCCTGAGCTTTTTGGCCACCCCGCCCATCGTGTGGTTTGCGGTTTTTGCGCTGGGGATGCTTGCCGTTGTATGGAACCTGCCGCGCTTCCGCGTTCCAGTAATTCTTACGTTCGTTCTTATCGGCGTGGCACTATGGTCGGGCGGGCTGATCAGCTATTTCCGCGCGAACGAACTCTACGGCGCCGCGCCGAAGATGCTGTCCTTGCAAGTGGCCGAGGAAAAAACCTACTGGTCGCCCTACCAGAAATTGACGCTCGTCACGCTAACGGACGGCAAGGAAACGATCCGCACGATACTCCAGACCAACGGGAGCTGGTATCAGGACATTTTGGATTTGCGGCCGGACTGGGTGTCCGCGCATCCGGGTTACGATGGCCTTGGCGATCAGGTCCCCCTGCCCTATCACCGCTACAATTTCCCCTACCGTTTCAAACCGACGCCGGCCGACGTTCTGATCCTCGGGGCTGGCATGGGTAACGATGTGGCGGCGGCAATCCGCAACGGAGCCGGGCGCGTCGTCGCCGTGGAAATTGATCCGCTCATCCAGCAGTTGGGCTACGAGAGAAATCCGGAAAAGGTGTATTCCGATCCACGCGTAGTGCGCGTGGTCAACGACGCGCGCGCGTATCTGCAAACCACGCACGAGAAATTTGATCTCGTGGTGAGCTCGATTCTGGATTCACACATCACGCAGTCTTCCTTCACCAACATCCGCACGGACAACTACGTCTATACGCGCGAAGGCATCGAGGCGATGTTCCGCGTGTTGAAGTCGGACGGTGTGCTCAGTGTTTCATTCTCGGACGAACGCCCGTGGTTTGGCGGGCGCATGCGCGATACGCTCGCGGCCATCTTGGGAAAGACTCCGCGGGTGCTCAACAACGGCTATTTCTTCTTTATCATCGGCGATGCCGCAGAGCGACAGATAGCGGCGGACCCAGAGCTGGCCGCGTACGTTGCGAAATTCAAGATCGACAAAGTGCAAGACGCAGCGCTCACCACCGATGATTGGCCTTATTTCTACCAGCGCAATCGCGGCGTGCCGATGATTGTGGCCGTACTCTCCGTGCTGTTGATTGCCTTGTGCTGGCTGGTGCTGCGCGGCAATCAGCTCCGGCTGACCAGCATGCGCTGGCATTTCTTTTTCCTGGGCGCAGGCTTCATGCTGATGGAAGTGCAGATCATCAGCAAGCTCGCGCTGGTGTTCGGCACCACGTGGCTGGTCAACTCCATCGCCATCAGCGCGCTGCTCGGGCTGATTCTTCTGGCCAACGCCGTGGCCTCGCGCGCGCCGGCGCTGACCGGCACGTTCGCCTACGCCGGGCTGTTTGTGGCCCTGGCCGTGTGTTACCTGGTGCCCATGAAGGCGCTGCTTTTTGGTTCCTTCTGGATGCGCGCTCTTGCCTCGACGCTGCTGCTCTGCTCACCCGTGTTTTTTGCCGGGTTGATTTTCATTTCCAGCTTCGCCGCGAGCAAATTTTCTGCGGAAGCATTTGGCTCCAACTTGTTCGGCAGCGTGGTCGGCGGCTTGCTGGAAGCGCTATCCTTCTGGACGGGAATTCGCTCGCTGCTTATCGTCGCGGGGATTTGTTACGCGCTCTCGCTGATGACGCGCAAGGGGCTGGAGGCGGAGCCGGTGATGAAAGCATCTGCCGCCGCCCCCGCCGCGGCCGCCGACTGACCTCACTTCAGGTCTCCCACTTCCATGCATGGAACTGCTCGCGCAGTTTGGACTTGAGGAATTTTCCCACGGATGTGCGCGGGATGCTCTCCACGAAGACCACCGCGTCGGGCACCTGCCACTTCGCAAATTTCTGCGCGAGAAACGCGCGCAGTTCTTCGCCGGTGGTCTTGGCGTCTTTTTTCAGCACGACGCAGGCCAGCGGCCGCTCCGTCCATTTGGGATGCGGCACGGCGATGACCGCGGCCTCCTGCACCGCCGGATGATTCATCAGCGCATTTTCCAAATCCACCGAGCTGATCCATTCTCCGCCGGATTTAATCAAGTCCTTCGTGCGGTCGGCGATTTTGATGTAGCCCTCGGCGTCGATGGTCGCCACGTCGCCGGTGCGGAACCATCCGTCCGCCGTCCAGCGCTCCTGCTCCTCGGGCATCTTGTAATAACTCGCCGCCACCCACGGCCCGCGCACTTGCAGCTCGCCCAGCGTCTCTCCGTCCCAGGGAATTTCCTTATCCATGGCCATGCCGCGCACTTCGACGAACGGCATGGGCAGTCCCTGCTTGGCGCGCACTTCGTATTTTTTTTCATCGGGCCAATCAGACATTGTGCTCTTCACGTAGCTGGTCGAGCCGGCCGGCGTAGTTTCCGTCATGCCCCACGAATGGATGACGCGCAGCCCGAGCTTGTCAAAGCGGCGCAGCATGCTGACCGGTGCGGCGGCGCCGCCGCAGGTCATGCGCAGGCCGGGCTGCAGTTTCCAGCGTCCGGGATTTTTCTCCAGCGCGTCGAGGATGCCCAGCCAGACGGTGGGCACGCCCGCGGCGTAAGTGACGCGCTCGCGCTCAAATAATTCCAGCAAACTTTCCGCGTCGAGCAGCGGCCCGGGCAGGACGATTTTCGTGCCGATCATGGCCGCGCCAAAGGGCAGACCCCACGCGTTGGCGTGGAACATGGGCACGACAGCGAGAATCACGTCGCTCTGCGCCATGCCGAAGCAGTTCGCCAGCGCGATGGCGAACGAATGCAGCACCAGCGCGCGGTGCGAATAGACGACGCCTTTCGGCTTGCCCGTCGTTCCGGACGTGTAACACATCGCCGCGGCTTCATTTTCGTCGAGTTGCGGATATGCGAACTCGCCGCGCGCCTGGGCGAGAAAATCTTCGTAACTTTCATAGCCTGCCGGGATGGGCTTGCCGCTGACGGGTACCACCAGCACGCGCTCGATTTTCGTGCGGTCTTTGAATTTTTCGTAGAGCGGAAGCAGCACGTCGTCCACAATGAGGAAGCGGTCTTCAGCGTGATTGACGATGTACGTGAGGTCGTCCGGGTGCAACCGCAAATTGAGCGTATGCGCCACGCCGCCGGCCGCGGGCACGCCGCAGTATGCTTCCATGTGCGCGGCGTGGTTCCACATCAACGTGGCCACGCGGTCGCCGCGCTGCATCCCCGCGCGCTGCAGTGACTCCGCGAGCGCGCGCGCCCGGCGATGCACCTTGCCGTAGTTGCTGCGGTGGAGCGAACGGTCCGGCATGCGCGAGACGATTTCCACGTCGCCGAAATATTTCCCGGCGCGCTCCAGGATCGTCGTCACCGTCAGCGGAAATTCCATCATCGTGCCGAGCATCACACCCCTCA
>DASYRO010000399.1:0-9493 GCA_036004385.1 Candidatus Acidiferrales bacterium | reverse complement strand
GCGCGCGCAGCTCATATAACTTCTTTCCGTCGAAGACGGGCATGTTGACCACGGGCGTGCGCGCCCAGTCCACGGTACGCAAAAAATAGAACGCGCCGAGCGGGTCACGCGTCCCGGCCGGCACACGCACCACCGGCCTGTCGTCCGGCGCGGGCTCGCCTTCGTGACTCATGCGGTGGATGCGGTCCTCGTGCTTGTTCTGCTCACGGATGTACTGCTCGTATTGCAGGCTGGCGATGCCCGCGGCCTCGCTGTAGGAATCGAACTGATCGTCAAGAATAAAAATGTAGCGCAGCGGATTGAGCGTCGTGGCTTGCGCCTGGAAGTGCCACGCGGCGCGTCCGAAAAACGCGCCCCGCTCGACGGCCGCCAGCTTCAGTGTTGCTGCGCCATCGTAGAACTGCCAGCCGCCGCGGAATTCGAGTTTCTCTCCGGCGCGGAAGGGCGCGCTCAGAGCCGGCGGCGGATCGAGTGCGGGATTTTTGTTCGGCGAGCGCGCGGACTGCGGCTGCGCTGGCGCGGAGGCCAGCACAAGTGCGCAGGCGCCGACTATCGCGGCCAAACGGCGTGCGTGGGTGTGTGGCGCAATCATAGCTCTTGGTTGGAGGCGGCGCGGCGCGGCGGCGTTGCCTTTTCGCTCCAGCGCGACGCCCGCGCCTTGCTCCGGTAGTCCGCACATACTATATTCGTTCGGCAAAAATTCCGCATCGAGCAGAGGGAGTTTCCGGATGCGTTATCTGATTACCGGCGGCGCCGGGTTCATCGGTTCGCACGTCGCGGAAGAATTGGTGCGGCGGGGGCAGAGCGTCTCCGTGCTCGACGATTTTTCCAGCGGCAAGGACGCGAACCTCGCTCACTTGGCTGGCAAGGTGGAGCTGCGCAAGGGAAGCATCTGCGATTTCGAGGCGATCTCAGACGCGTGCCGCGGCGCGGACTACGTGATCCACCTCGCCGCGCGGACTTCCGTGCCGCGTTCCGTGGCCGAGCCGGTGGAAACAAACCGCGTCAACATCAATGGGACGCTGAACGTGCTGCTTGCCGCGCGCGACGCGAAAGTCAAACGTATCGTGTTCGCGGCGTCGTCGTCGGCGTACGGCGAAACGCCCACGCTGCCCAAAGTGGAAACCATGGAGCCCGCGCCGATTTCGCCCTATGGCGTGACCAAGCTGGTCGGCGAGCTCTACGCCCGGGTCTGCGGGCGCGTCTATGGGCTCGAAAATGTTTCGCTGCGCTACTTCAACGTGTTTGGCCCGCGCCAGGACCCCACCTCGCAGTATTCCGGCGTTCTTTCGCGCTTTATCACCGCGCTGCTGAACGCACAACAGCCGGTGGTCTTCGGCGACGGCGAGCAATCGCGCGACTTCACCTACGTGGCCAATGTGGTGGACGCCACGCTGCGCGCGTGCGAGGCGCAGGGCGCGTCCGGAAAAGTTTTCAATGTGGGCACGGGCGAGCGCTTCACGCTGAACGAAACGCTGCGCCTGCTGGGAAAAATTTCCGGCAAAAACTTAGCGGCCAGGTACGACCTGCCGCGCACCGGCGACATCCTGCACTCGCAGGCGGATATTTCGCTGGCGCGCAAAGTTCTCGGCTACCAGCCCGGCGTGGGCTTCGAAGAAGGCTTGAAGCGCACCTGGGAGTGGTACGCGGAAAACCACAAGAAGTAGCAAAAAATCGAAATGCAAAAGACGAAAACCGGGCCGGCATCTTGTAATTGATCTCCCCCGGTGTTAACGTCCCGCGAAATAACGCCCGGGTATCCGCCGGACGCGGAGGCCTCCATGCGATTACGCGCGCCCTTTATCATTTTCGTCCTCCTGGTGTCGTTCTGCGCGAGTGCGCCGCCTCTCATCGCACAGCAAGGCTGCCCGGCACCGAATTTCCGTCCCAGCCCAAAGGAAAAGATCATTTTCAACGAACAGCAGGAAATGGACCTGGGCGACGCAGTGGCCGAGCACGTGCAGCGCAGCTATCGCGTGATTGACGACACTATCGCGGATAACGTGCAGCGCATCGGCGACCGCCTGGTCTCCCACCTGCCGGCCGGTGACATGAAATACCGTTTCCTGCTGGTGGATATTCCCGAAGCCAACGCCTATACGCTGGCGGGAGGGAGAGTGTACGTCACGCGGAAACTGGTAGCGGCGACGAAGTCAGAAGATGAGCTGGCCGGCGTGCTCTCCCACGAACTGGGACACAATCTGATGCGCGACCTGCCCATCCGTTACACCTATCTGTTCGACAAAGTGCTGGGCGTGACCCAGGTGGGCGACCGCAAGGACATCTTCGAGAAGTATCACCAGCTGCTGGAAAACATCGCGAAAAAAGCGGGCAGCCTGCGAATCAAAGACCGCGAGGAACAGGAAAGCCAGGTGGACGCGGACCGCGTGGCTATGTATCTGGCCGCGCAGTCGGGATATGCGCCGCAGGCCGTGCCACAGTTCTGGGACCGCCTCGCCGAAACCAAGGGCAAGACGGGCAGCGCGTTCGCCAATTTGTTTGGCTTCACCAAACCAGAACAAGTGCGCTTGCGGGAAATGCTTCGGCTGGCGAATGCGCTGCCGACATCGTGCGTGGGCGCCAGAGCGGCTGCCGCGCCCGAAGCGTACGACAAATGGAAGGCGGCGGTCACGGCATATACCGGACTGGGGCATCGCGAAGCGCTGCGTGGCGTGCTCGACCGGAAAGTGCTCAACCCGCCGCTGCGCTCGGATATCCAACATCTGCAATTCAGTCCCAACGGAAAATACGTGCTGGCGCAGGACGACACCAGTGTCTTCGTGCTCTCGCGGCAGCCGTTCGAGATTCTCTTCCGCTTCGACGCGCCGGACGCTTATCCGGCCAAGTTTTCGCCAGACTCCGAATCCGTCGTCTTCTACAACCGCAGGCTGCACGTCGAACGATGGAGCGTCGCACAAGAGACACGCACCGGCTTGCAGGAGATCGTCATCATTAAGAACTGTGTGGACACCGCGCTTTCGCCCGACGGCCGGCTGCTGGCCTGCCATGCCCTACAGAGCGACCTGAACAGCGACTTGACCATTTATGCGGTAGATAGCGGCGCGGAAATCTTCCAGAAGAAGAACTTCTACAACTTGGACGGCACGGGGTTCCTCGGATACCTCATCTACCTGGGGGCGCTCTACTCCGAGGGAGAATCCTCGTTCGTGCGCATGGCATTTTCTCCGGATGGCAAATATTTCCTCGCCGCTCGCGGCGACAAGAGAATCTGCGTGGACGTGAAGCTGTCCCAGACAATCAGCCTGCCGTCATCGGTCGAGCGCCTGCTGGGCAGTAGTTTTGCGTTCCTGGGTCCCGACCGGCTAGTGGGAATCGCCGGCGACAAGGGAGCAAAATCCGCCGTCGTGCGATTCCCCTCCGGCGAAAAAATTGTGGATTTAAACCTTGGCGTCACCTCAGTAGACGGCGCGACCCACGGCGATTTCGTCCTGCTACGGCCGATTGAGAAATATGCATTGGGCGTGTTGGACATCGCCCGGCAAAAAATCGTGATGGCCAACCAGCAGGCGGCGTTCGACATTTACGATCGCGAATTCGTGGCCGAGCGGCGCAATGGGGAACTGGGGCTCTACAGCGCGGACAAAGACGCCGCACTGGCCACGCTCAGCCTGCCGCGCAGCACGCTGGGCACGCTTCGCGCGAAGGCTCTCTCGCCGGACCGCAGGTGGCTGGCCGTCAGCCAGCGCAACCGCGGCGCCGTGTGGAACCTGGAGCGGAACGAGCGCATCTTTCACGTGCGCGGATTCCGCGGTGCGTTCATCGGCGAAGACGGCATGCTCTACGCGGATTTCCCGGAGTATCGGGAAGACAAGCGCAACATCGCGCACGTGAATCTGGCCACGCGGGAAGCCAGCCCCGGCATGATGATCCAGGAGAAACGCGCCACGCAGTATGGCTGGTTCATTGTGCAGACCAAACCGGCGAAAAAGGACGGCCCCATCTGGCGCGACGTCACCGTGGAAGTGAGCGACGCCCGCAGCGGCCAGTGGCTATGGACGCGCGCCTTTCCCAAAGAGACGCCTTCCATGTCCGTCAGCGAACAAGACGGCACAATGGCGTTTTTCTGGATGGTGGATCGCGACTCGGCGAAAGACGAAATCAAAAACGATCCCGCGCTGAAAAACCGTTTCGATCAGTTAAAAGATAAAACGGGAGCATATCTCGTACTGCTGGTGGACGCGCGCACCGGGAAACCGCTGAGCAAGCTGCTGGTTGAAACCGGTAAGGGATCCTTCTTCATCGCGTCAGTGCACACGACCGGAGACATGGCCGTCATCACGGACACGCAAAACCGCACTCTCGTGTATGCGCTCTCCAGCGGAGAGGAAATCGCCAAGACGTTTGGCACGGGCGAGGCGCTGGCCAAGTCCACGGGACTCTTGTGCGTCAGCAACGGGCGGGGCAAGCTCGCCTTCTATGACCTGCGCGCGAAAAAGGGCGCTGCTTTCGAACCCACGCAGAAGCTCGTCTTCGGCAGTCCGATTTCCATGGCCGAGTTCAGCGCCGACGGAAAACGCCTGTTCGTGCTCACCGCGGACCAGACTGCGTACTTGCTAGACATGACCGCGGTGATGGCCGCGAATCGGTAAGTTCCCAAACAAGGCAACAAAATCGTCTACTGGAAGGCGACTCGGCGGAGGAAATTCGGCATAGGAATTTCCTTCTGCGCAGTGATCATCGCGCGTCGGCGGGAACTGAGCTCAGTCTTGCGTTGGAACAGGCGGAGTCAGACCCCGAGGCGAAGGGCGGAAGCAGATTCAAGAGACAATCCATCCTCATCTTGTGGTAAGGGCGCACTTGAGGCGGAAGCTCCGACAACCGATGAAATCGCCGTGTGCCTCCGGCGGCCAATTCCCGGTCACCCTCTAGGCGCAGACTCAGCGCCAAGTCCATCGCCGTGGGCACGATCAGCGCATTGACAATCGCCAGGCTGCGGTTGTCTGTTTCCAGGGGGTCGCGGTGCCAACGGAAGATGTGGCCGAAGCGGGGTATGAACCCGAAAATGGCTTCCCAGATTTGGGAGAGGCCGGGTACGGCTCCGTCCGGCTGGGGATGGCGTACGAGAAGAGAGAACGTGGAAATTTCGAAGAGCTTCAGGGACTCCACGCGCACGATATCATTGACATGGTGTTTGGTCACGCGGTCCAACGGGTCGGTCTTGCCCCCCGTCACGTTGGGCGAGGCGCTGTCCTCGCCGGCTTCCAGGTCGATATTCAATTCGGCTGAAGACGCGGTATCCAATGCCGTGGGCGTGATCGTGAGGCTCATCCCGCGCTGAATCTCGGCGAGGATCTGCTGTTGAGCGGCGATATTGGCGATGATGCCGGCCAGCATGGCCGCTTTTTCCGGAATGATAGGAGCGGGAAACGCGTTTTTGAAGAGTTCGTTTTTGGCGAGAAGTTCGGCAAGCGTCATCGGCGTGGTGATGTCGAAAAAGTTCGAAGTCTTGCCGGACACAGCGGCTTGCTTCCCACTGAGCGACGCCACTTTGATCAAGCCCCGCGAAGAGAATCCTGCTTTGCCCGATCGCGGGGCCGTTTTGGGCCAGGCGGAGCCGCGTTCCATTGATTCGATAAAATCCTCGAGGTCGCGGTTAAAAGCGTCCACGACCGGGGTCAGGAGACTATCCAGGGTCTGCGCAGTGCGCTGCAGATCGTAGGGGACAAAATCGTGGGGATATTGGATGGTTAATTTGTACTGAAAAAGGAAGTCGAGAATGGCCGCGCGCAGGACGTTTCGCTTGTTCACGTTCAGAAGCTCGCAAAGTTGGGCGCGAAAATGTCCCAGGTTGGCGATTCCCGCCCCGTGAACGCCGGTCACTGGCAAGGGCGGGCAATAGGGAGTCGCGGTGCTCGTGGATGCGGTCGTGGTGTTCGGTTGGAGTTTTTCCATGGCATCCACCACGTCCATTCCGGCGCGCAAAGGGTCTTTGGCGGCAGCCAGGAAGAGAAGGATCTTTGTCAGTGAAGGCTTGGAGAGAGAAAAAGCATTTGGGTATCCAAGGCAATAAAGATCTCGCCGGCCGCACGATTTATAGTCCTCCACAACATAGCTCTTAAATCCGTCGTCGAAAAAATTGTCCTTCTGGGTCTCTACCTTGGCGACCAGGTTATCCCAGCCGGCTTGCAAGGCGTTTGTCATGCGATCGTTGTAGTCGGCGACAGCCGTGCGCACAATTCCAAACGCCTTGCTGACTTCGCCCGGATCTTTCGAACTCATCTGATACGACCAGACTTGCAGGGCGATCTGTGGACGCGGAAGGTCGATTAGCGAAATAAAGCGCTTCAGCTCGTCCGTGCGGTCAGTATTGTCGCCTCCAGGCGGCAGGATCAACAGCAAGTCAACGCCGATCGCTTTCACGCTTTGTGTGGCCAGCGCATTGTTCAGTGCTGCGGCCACTTTGTCGGCGTCGCGAAGGTGAAAGAGCCGCACGACCCTGTTCTCGGCGAGCTCCTCGGTGTGAGAAGCTTCTGAAGGCTTAGTCAAAGACGCATCGAGGGCCTGGAAATTTTTCATGGACTCTTCAGGTTTCTGACCGGCGGCCTTCTGCTCCACTTTGACGAGGACTTTGTCAGAGACGGCTTTGAAGGCGCAGTCCTTCTCTTGTCCGCAGAGGGCAGCTACCACGGCTGACGCCTGCAGATTCTCCAGCCGGACCGTGCGCGTTGCGAGCCATTTTTCCGTCTCGTTTTTCAGAGGTTCAATTTCTCTGCGGCGTCCGGTAATGACCGCGTCGATGGATTCAAGATCTCGCTTGAGGCTGGCGGCTTGCTGTTCCTCGGCGATCGTGTACGTGGCGTTCCCTTCTTGGGGCAGGATGACCAGAACGTGTCGGCTGACCGCGACCAGGTCGAATTTCTCCCTGGCTTTCTTCAGCTCTTCGTGACCCGCCGCAGCCGCGGAGAGTTCCCCAAATTTCTTTTCGATATCCCTGACATCGATGCCTTCCAGGCGAACGATTTGGTTTCCGATCCAGTAGCCGTCCTTCAGTCCGCGGATGTCAATAAGCTGAACCGCTTTCACAACCTCGGCCGTTCGCAGACCCTCGGGGGCCGTTTCGTCTTCCACAACAATGAGGGAATGTTGGCCGGATGCCACAATCTTCAGTTTCTCGAAGATCTCTTGGAGCGCTTCCGCTACTTCATCCAGATTCGTCAGATACTGGACGCGGATGACTGTGACGCGGGGAGCGGGAGCCGTTTCCGGCTCCTTCGTGGCGGGCACGGGTGCGGGAGCCTCGGGCGACGGCGACTGGGGTGGAGCAGACTTCTTTTTCGCCGGCGCCTGGCTGGAAGCCGGAATGGTTACAGCCAGCAGAAGCAGGGCAGAGAGCAAACGGGACTTGTACACGGCGTCCTCCTTGCTCCTACGCAGTGCATCCAGGTTGGACGGTTAACGACGCGAACTTCGGTTTTGCGAGGGACGTAGTTATACGAACCGCCGCGAGATGTCAAGTGAATAGATTCACTTTCTGGTTAGCGTGCGAGGCGGGCGGGAAGCTCGGCCAGAGAGTCGAGAAGCAAGTCCGGCGGGCAGGCGGTGTAATCGGCGTTTCCGAGTCCGTAGGTGACGCCGCAGCAGTACACCCCGGCGTTGCGCGCGGTGCGCACGTCAATTTCCGAATCGCCGACGAGCATCGTTTCCTGCGGCGCGGCGGCGGTGTCGCGCAGAATCGAAAGCAATCCCATCGGATCGGGCTTCTTCGCCGGAAAACTGTCTTCCCCGTAAATGTAGCGGAAGTAGCGCGCCAGCCCGAGGCCGTCGAGTATCGGCCGCGTGAAGCGCAACGGCTTGTTGGTGAGCACGGCGAGCGTGCGCGGTGGCCCGTGCGTGCGGCTCGTCAGCGTTTCCAGCACTTCGCGCACGCCGGGGTATGGCTGCGTTGCGTCCAACAAGTGCTGCGCGTAATGCTCGCGAAAAAAACCCAGCGCGCGGTCGGTGTCTTCGTCCGTAGCCGAACCAGATTCCAGACTGATGCCGCGGCGTACCAGTTCGCGCGCGCCATTGCCGATGAACGTCATCACCTGCGCGTGGCTAAGCGGGCCGAGTCCCATGCGGGCGCGGGCCACGTTGACCGCGCCGGACAGGTCGTGACTGGAATCAATCAGCGTGCCGTCGAGGTCGAAGACCAGCACGCGGATGTTGGGAAATTTTTTGTGCGGCTCGCTCATCCGATTCCGAGCCTCAAATGCGACGAATCATCTTAACATTCGCCACGGCCGAAGTCGGAGATAGCAAGCCTGGGGTCCGCGTACCGTATATCGAATTACGAATATCGAATTTCGAGACTTGCCTCGACTTGGTAGTATGTTTGCCCTGAGCAGCGCATTTCATACGCACTGAGGAAATCATGGCTGACATTGTTCCGTTTGCAGCGTGGCGCTACAACCCGGCGCGAGTGCAATGGGAAAACGTGCTCACACAGCCGTACGACAAAATTTCTCTGGAGATGCAGCAACGGTACGCTGCGCTCGACCCGCACAATTTAATTGCCGTGGAAAAAGGAATCGCGCAGCCAGGCGACGGGCCGGCGAACAATGTCTACACGCGCGCCGCGGCCAAGCTGGAGGAATGGACGCGCGAAGGCGCGCTGGTGCAGGATCCCGCGCCGGCGATTTACGCCTACTTGCAGGAATTTCATTTGTCGGGCGGAAAGGCTCGCAAAATCCGCCGCGGGTTTATCGCGCTGTGCAGGCTGGAAGATTTTTCCGCGGGCGTCATCTACCGGCACGAGCAGACGCTATCCGCGCCGAAGGCCGACCGGCTGGAACTGTTGCGGCATACGCGCGCGCAGACCGGGCAGCTCTTCATGCTCTACTCCGATCCCGCCAAGCGCATTGATGCGCTGCTGGCGGAAGCGGCGCGCACCACTCCGGCCACGGAAATGCGCGACGAGTATGACGTCGTGCACCGCCTGTGGCCCATCACCGGCAAGGCGGATATTGCGCGGATTCAATCGGTGATGGCCGAGCAGAAAATCGTCATCGCCGACGGACACCATCGCTACGAAACCGCGCTGGCCTGGCGCGACGAGTGCCGGGCGAAACACGGCTCATCGAACCCTGACGCGCCGTGGGAGCGCGCCATGATGACGTTCGTCAACACACACGCGGAAGGATTGGTCATTTTACCGACGCATCGCGTGGTGGCGAATGTGCCGGGTTTTGACTTCGCTACGTTTCGCAACGCGCTCGGGCCGCATATTGATTGGTACGCATATCCGTTTGCGGATGCCGCAGAGCGCGCCACAGCGTGGGAAGATTTCCGCAAAGATTTTGCCGCGCGGAGCAAGGAGCGTCGCGCGCTCGGGCTGTATGCAGGCCGGAATGCGTTTTACCTATTCCTGCTGCGTGCGGATACAAACCTCGGCGAGTTGCTGCCGCACCTCTCGCCGGCGCAGCGCAGGCTGGATGTCGTCCTGCTGCACCGCTTCGTGTTGGAAAAAGGATTGGGGATCACGGCGGAGGCGGTC
>DASYRO010000398.1:0-6991 GCA_036004385.1 Candidatus Acidiferrales bacterium | reverse complement strand
AGCCGATGAAATAGCCGAAAATCCCGCCGATAACCGAAGCAATTGTGCACAGCAGGGCGAAATGAAAACTTTTTTTGGGTTTTCCCAACGCCAATGCCATCAGTAGAGGGTCCGGAGGAATGGGAAAAAACGAAGATTCGGTAAAGGCCAGCACGGCCAGCGCCGTCGGACCCCATTTCGTATCGGCCCACGACAGAGTCCAGTCATACAGCCGCCGAAGCAGTCCAAAGACGCCGCGCGGGCGCTGCGCTTGCGTGGCTGCGACGACCGCTGCTTGTGGTGGAGAGTCCATGGGATTCCCGGAGGATGAATTTGCCGGCGTCAAACCCGACCATTCTAGCGGAGCCAGCGAAGTGCGTCCAATCGCTTCCGCAGAAGAGTTGCGCCTGGTGTACGCCGCTGACGTTACAATGCCGGCCGAGTTGCGGGTGCGTTGAAGCCTTCTGCGCCCGCCCGCTTTTTTCTTGAGACATCCCCCTGTGCATTGCTAGAATCAAAGTTGCATACTCCAAGCGCCGGAGAGTCGCCCGGCGCCGACCTTTCGCGGAGCCCAGCCAGCCGCTCGGACCGATTTTCCGGCCCAGTTTTACGAATTGCTGAGTCAGCACTCATCCCAGCCAAGGAGGAGCAATGGCCGACTTTTGTCAGACCGGCATGGTGACCACGCTTCACCGGCTCGGACAATTGAAGCTCGAATCGCTGGAGCAGCAGCTCGAATATTTCGCCGAGCAGCAGCCCATCGCGCTGGTGCTGCCCGCGCTGCACTCCGAATTCGAGAAGCCGGCCATGGCGGGCATCCTGCACGAGCTGAGCCGGGTGCGCTACGTCAAGCAGTTCGTCATCACGCTCGCGCAGGCGCAGGCCGAGCAGGTCCGCGACGTCCAACAGCGCCTGGCGTTTCTCCCGGGCGAAGTGCGCGTACTGTGGAACGACGGCCCGCGCGTGCAGAAGCTCTACAGCATGCTCGAAGAAAACGGCCTGCATGTGGGGCCGGACGGCAAGGGCCGCTCCTGCTGGATGGCGTACGGCTATGTGCTTTCCAGCCGCCAGGCGGAAGTGATTGCCCTGCACGACTGCGACATCCTCAATTACAGCCGCGAACTACTCGCGCGGCTTTGCTTTCCCGTTGTGCACTCCAGCATCAACTTTGAATTTTGCAAGGGATACTACGCGCGCGTCAGCGACCGCATGCACGGCCGCGTGACGCGGCTGTTCATCGCGCCGCTTACTCGCGCGCTGGAACACATCAGCGGCAATGTGCCGTTCCTTCGCTACCTCGACAGCTTCCGCTACCCTCTGGCCGGCGAATTCGCCATGCAAGCGGACCTGGCCCGCGTCAACCGGATTCCCTCGGACTGGGGGCTGGAAATCGGCGTCCTCGCGGAAATCTACCGCAACTGTTCCGTGAAGCGGATCTGCCAGGTGGACATCGCCGATGTGTACGAGCACAAGCACCAGGATCTCTCTGCCGGCGATCCCAGCAAGGGTTTAATGAAAATGGCCGTGGACATCGCCAAGATCCTTTTCCGCATTCTCGCCGCCGAGGGCGTCACGCTCGACGCCGGCAACATGCAGCGGCTGCAGATCCGTTACGTGCGTACCGCGGAGGATTCCATCACCAGCTATCACGCGGACGCGATGATCAACGGCTTGATCTTCGACCGTCACGCGGAAGAAACCGCCGTGGAAACGTTTGCCCACGCCCTGAAAATTGCCGCGGAAGAATTTTTCGCTGACCCGCTCGGCTCGCCGCTGATTCCTAACTGGAACCGCATCACCGCGGCGCTGCCGGGCTTTCTCGGCGCGCTGCGCAAAGCCGTGGACGCCGATAGCATGGAGTTTGCGCCCAGCGGACGCGCGCCCGTGACGGCCGGGCCCGCCTGACCGCACCGCGCCGGACGTCTTCCATGACCGCCAACAACTTTCTACCGGAAGAACTACAGACCCGGCTGAAGGAAATCGGCGAAGCCGAGCTGATCGTCGGCATTCCCAGTTACAACAATGCGCGGACCATCGGCCACGTGGTGCGCGCTGTTTCCGCGGGCCTCGCCAAATACTTTCCGAACCGGCGGTCGCTCATTGTCAATTCCGATGGAGGCTCGAAGGACGGCACGCGTGAAACCGTCTTGCAGGCCGAGCACGACGCCGAGTCGTTGATGCTGGTAACCACTCACGCGGTGAATCCCGTGCAGCGCATCAGCACGCCGTATCATGGGTTGCCGGGCAAAGGCAGCGCTTTCCGCACGATTTTCGGAATTGCGCAGCACCTCAACGCCAAGGCTTGCGTGGTCGTGGACTCCGATTTGCGCAGCATCACTCCGCACTGGATTGAACTGCTCTCCGCGCCGGTGCTCGACCGCAGCTTCGACTTCATCGCGCCGTATTACATGCGGCACAAATTTGACGGCACCATTACCAACGGAATCATCTACCCCATCACGCGCGCGCTCTTCGGGCGCCGCGTGCGCCAGCCCATTGGCGGCGAGTTCGGAATCTCGGGGAAACTTGCGGCGCGCTATCTGGAAAAAGATGTGTGGGAAACGGACGTCGCACGCTTCGGCGTGGACATCTGGCTGACACTCACGGCCATCGCCGAAGGATTCAAAATCGGCCAGGCCTATCTCGGCGCGAAACTTCACGATGCAAAAGATCCCGGCGCGGATCTGAGCAGCATGTTTCGAGAGGTGGTAGGGTCGGTGTTCGGATTGATGGAAACGTACGACAAATTCTGGCAGGGCACCGGCGCCTCCGAACCGGTGCCCATGTTCGGCTTTCCGTTCGAAGTTGGCGTGGAGCCCATCGCCGTTAATGTGGAACGCATGCGCAAGGCCTATGCGCAGGCCGTCAGCGACCTGCGCGAAATTTATGTGACGTTCCTAACCATGGAGACACTCGACGCGCTCGCCGCGTGCACGCGCGAAACCAGCGATGCCTTCCGCATGCCCGACCGCCTGTGGGTGCACACTGTTGCGGAGTTTGCCGCCGCCTACCACCAACGAAAAATCGACCGCGCGCACTTATTGCAATCGCTGGTGCCGCTGTACCTCGGGCGCACGGCATCGTTCGTCCTCGAAGTGCGTGACGCCGGCGCGTTGGAAGTGGAAGAGAGGATCGAGCAACTGTGCCAGGTCTTCGAGTCAGAAAAGCCGTATTTGGCCGAGCGCTGGAATCTCGCTCCGGGGAAGAAGGAGGAAGCGCATGTGGGAACTGCTGAAGCGGGCGCTCATTGAGCCCTTCTCGAGACTCAACCTCGAACTGGGCAAGGTGCTGCCTGCGCTCCTAACCATTGCCATAATTCTGCTGATTGGCTGCGCACTGGCGATCATCGTGCGCCGCGTGACGACCACCGTGCTGCGCTGGGTCCGCTTCGATCACATGGTCGAAGGAACCACATTTGGCACGGCGGTGGAAAGCTCGCGGCTGCTTCCGTCGCCAAGCGAATTTGTCGGCCGCATGGCGCAGGGGTTCGTGTGGCTGGTGACGATCTTGTTCGCCCTGAGCGCGGCGGATACACAAGTGACGCAAAGCCTCGTCACCCGCTTCTTCGACTACATCCCTGATATGATCACCGCGGTGCTGGTGCTGTTGCTGGCCGTGGCCGTCAGCAAATTCCTGGCACGCAGTGTGCTCCTGGCCGCAGTGAACGCGCAGTGGCCCGCCGCCAAGTTCATCGCCGGCGGCGTGCGCGTGCTGGTGATGAGCCTCGGCGTGCTGGTGGCGCTCGAACAACTGCGCATCGGCCGCACCGCGCTGCTGGTGGCCTTCGCCATCCTGTTTGCCGGCGTGGTCATCGCCGCCGCGATCGCCTTCGGCCTGGCCGCGCGGGATCTCGCGAAGGACTGGCTACGGTCACGAATGCCGCCGACTCAACCACGTGAGGAGGAGCAGGAGGAAGTCTTTCGCCACTTATAAGAATGCTCCCTTCGCATATCGTTTTTTTCACAGACCTCGACGGCACTCTGCTCGATCAACACACCTATTCCTGGCGCGAAGCATCCGAGGCGCTGGCCGAAATCGAGCGCCGCAAGATCCCTCTCGTTTTCTGCACCAGCAAAACGCGCGCGGAAGTGGAATTCCTGCGCCGCAAAATCGGCAATACGCATCCTTTCATCACTGAAAACGGCGGGGGGATTTTTGTTCCCCACGGATACTTTCCGCGGCGCGTGGAGGGCGCGACGACCGTCAAGACCTTCCATTGCCTCGCGCTGGCTCGGCCGTATAGCGAAATTCTTGACGCGCTGGACGAAATCGCCGCGCAAGCCGGCGTGGAGGCCGTGGGGTTCCACAAGATGAGCGCGAAGGAAATTGCGGAAAATTCGGGGCTGGACGCCGAGCAAGTGCAACTCGCGCGGCAGCGCGATTATGACGAGCCTTTTTTCCTGGCTGGAGCTACTCCGAAACAAGAAGAACATTTCATCCGCCTGGCGCGCGACCGCAAAATAGAAGTCGTCCGCGGAACGCGGTTCTGGCACATCCACGCGGGCAGCGATAAGGGCCGCGCCGTTCGCGAGTTGATGAAGTATTACCGCGCCGCACGCCGCGGCGAAAAGCTCCGCGCCATCGCTTTTGGCGACAGCGCGAACGACCTGCCCATGCTCGCCGCCGCGGATGTCGCGGTCCTTCTCCCCAAGCCCGACGGCAGCTTCGACGAGGCGGTGCTTGCGAAACTTCCCCGGGTCACACGCGGCTCTGCTCCGGGCCCCGCCGGCTGGAACGAGGCCGTCCTGGAGCTGCTTCAAGCCGAGAAAGCATGAGACTGTTCCCTCCTCTTTTCCTCCCGTCGCACAACTTTTTTGACTTCCGCGTGTTCTAAGGAGAGGCGAGTGGCTGGAACCTACTGGAGGAACGCACTAATGAGAGTGATGTCAAGGCTGTCGATTGCAGCAATGGCGCTGGCGATGCCGCTTTTTGTCGTCGCACAGGCGCCGGCGCCGCGTGCTGGCGAGCAAGGCCCGGATCCGGGAATGCAGGGGCGCATTGGCCCCGGCATGCGAGGACAGATGGGCCCGGGCATGCGACAGGGCATGGGCCCGCGGATGGGCATGCGTGGGCAGATGCGCCGAGGCAGGACGGATCAGTTTATGCGCCGCAATCCGGGCATGGCCATGAACCGCTTGATGCAGGACCCCGCCATGCGTGAACGCCTGAAGATTACCCCCGAACAAGTTACGCGATTCCAAACACAACAGAGCGCTATATCCAAGTCCATGATCCGCAGCCACGCCGATATTCAAGTGAAGCGAATGGAACTGGCCGAACTGATGCGAGCGGAAAAGCCCGACCGCGCATTAATTGACAGAAAACTGCGCGAGGTGCAGGACGCAACCTTTGCGGCGGAAAAAGCGCGCATTGACAATCAGCTTGCCATGCATGAATTGTTCACGGCAGAGCAGCGTCAGGAAATGGAAAAGATGCGCTCGGAATTCCGCGGGCGGATGATGCAACGCGGTCCGGGAGGCCCTGAAGGCGACAGGATGGGCCCGCGCGGCCCGCGACGCATGGGTCCGCCACAACAGCGGCCGCCGCAGCCGCCTCAACCTCCGGCTGACAACGGCCGCTGATCATCACTCTGATTTGGTCTCGAATGGGGAGCCCGCGTAATTGGGCTCCCTTTTTTTCAGCGCGGCGTAGCACAGGCTTCCTGCCTGGGCCGGTCATCATGGTCGCTGTTGAAACGCGCACAGGTTTCTAGCCTGTGCTGACGTCCGCGATGTTCGCCGTCATATTAAAGGCGCACAGGCTGTAAGCCTGTGCTACCCAAAAAGCGAATCGGGGAGCCGGGCGGCTCCCCGATTCACCAGTTTTGCTTGGCCGGCGTGGCGTCGCTATAAGCGTCGCGGCGGCCCGCACCGCAAAAGCGGTGTGTTCAAGCACATCTCATTTCTAGGCCCGGTGGAGTCATACTCCCTCCGATGCACTAGCTACTTCCTTCATACACCTCCGCGTTAGCGATTGCAAGACCCAAAAAAATTTGGCTCTGGAAATCCTGGATTGAGATTTTTGAACGAACTACTAATCTTAAGCGCCACGCAATTGTGAACAGGCGCTGCCGCCTCGATGGAGCAGTCCGGGGCCTAGCCTTTCTTCGGAGCCGACCCCTTGTTCTTCGACGCGGATTCGCAGCAGCACTTCTCCACAGTCTTCTTGGCGAGCGGACAATAAGTCTTTCCGTCTTTCTGCACACAGCAGCATTTCTCAATTATTTTGTTGGTGAGCGTGCAGCGAAGAGCCGCCTCTTTTTTGGCGGCCTGCGGGCCGGCAAAGGAAAGAGCGGCAGCGAGGAGCACTAACAGAGACAGTAAAGACGCGCGGCGCATGGAAACAACCCTCCTCATACCCCCTAGGGGTATCTCGTAGATCAATCCAAATTACCCGTGGAGTATGCGCATGTCAAGCCCAAACAGCGCCGATCCGGTTGCCGGACACCTTATTTGGTGAACAGCCCTTCGCGGAGCTGATCGCGGCCCACAAATGTTTTTGACGAGCGGAAGGCACTGAAGAGGTTGAGCAATTCGCGGTTTTGCAGCGCGCGCCGCGGGGGCACAGGCGTCAGCCCCGGCACCAGCTCCAGCGATTGCGCGTCCACGATACGATAGCGGTGGAACTGCTCCGGCAACTTGCTGTGGAACAGCGCCAGCAGTACGCCGCCCGGGCGCAGCAGCGAGTAGAGTCGCTCCGCCGTGCGTGGCAGCAATTCCGCTTCGAGATAGTCGAAAACGTCCCACGCCAGGATGGCGTGAAACGTTTCTTCCGGGTAGCTTAGGTTCGCTTCCAGAAAAGAGCGCGCCTGCGAGGCCGGGTCCATGGCCGCTTCGGTGCCTGCCGGCGCACGGCGCAGGCGCTCTTCTTCCTCGTTCATGTGAGCTTTCCAAGAGCGCAGCAAATCTTCCGCGTACACCTTGAATTGCTTTTCGGTGAAAAAACTCACGGTGGCCTGTGTCACTGGTCCCAGATCCAGCAGGTTGCCGTGCTCGACCTCGCTCAGCAACCA
>DASYRO010000397.1:0-3708 GCA_036004385.1 Candidatus Acidiferrales bacterium | reverse complement strand
GCATGTCGAGCAACCCGCTGTCGCGCAAGCAGCGCAGAAGCAGCTCCGCCTCCGCCGGCTGCGCGATTTCCAGGCGGTCGAGCAGGATCGCTTCAATGATTCCGCGGTCCATGGCCACAAACCGCCAGTCCGCGTACGGTAATTTCCCGCTGACGATGTCGTCCCATTGTTGCCGGATGGCCAGCGTGCGCCGGTCGCGACGTCGGAAGAGGCGCGCCTTCCATGCGCGCCGCCCGAGGATGAACGCAAGAAGCAGACCAATGCCCACCGCGGTGACCGCGATGGCCTCGGCGACAATGCCCGTGGGCCCGAGCTGCTCGATGAATTCGATGATCTGTTTAAAAACGGACGGCATAAGAAAACCCGAAACTGGTTTGCGTGCGGCCTTGCGAGCGATCCTGATACGCCACGTAGCTCGTCAGCTCCTGACGCTGGCGCAGCATGATGTGCAAGCCCCCGCCAAATGTGCGCGCCGAAAACCGCCCCAACTGGTCGGCCAGCGCGAAATTTTCCGTGCCCAGAGCATAAAAAATATTTCCGTAAAGACGACGGTGCAGCGGAAACGTAAGCCGCGTGGAGCCCGAAGGGCGCCACTCCGCCGGCAATCCGGGAAAACGGCTGCGCGCAATGGCCAGCGTGACTTGCCACATCCAGTCGCGCGGCAGATAAAGCAGCACGCCCGGCGAGAGGGTAACGATGCGCGGCGCATCAAACCACAGCCAGCGCTGCCCGTAGGTCAGTTCCATTCCGCGAACAAAATTTTTATTGCCGAAGCTCATTCCATGGCCGTATTCAAAGAACGCTTCAGCTTTGGGGATAACGCCCTGGTCGCGCGCCGCGGCGAAGCCGGCGGTGAGCGCGTCGCCATGGCTCAACCGGCGGGTCAGCGCGGCGGAGAAGCGCGAAGCATCCTGCCCCGCGCGATGATGGAAGACGCCGGAAAGATTGCTTGTCCACCGTGACGCAAGCTCCGAGCGCACGCTCAGCGTGACGGCGCGCGCGTGGTCTGTGTAATTGAATTTGTCGACGTCCAGGCCCATGCGCAGTTCGTGCCGGGGACCTTCCGCCACGGAATCGAGTCCATCGCGTGCGTCTTCGTTTTTTGGCTCCAGCGCCAGCGCTTGGCGAAACGCTTTGCGGGCTTCCTCCGCGCGGCCCATGGCGCGCAGCGCGCGCCCGCGACGCACCTGCACCTCCGCTGAGCGCGGCAGCAAGTTTTCCGCTCGCGCCACCAGCGCCATGGCTTCGTCCCAACGCTGCGCGGCCATCAGCACGTCGGCGAGGCCCTGCAAAATATCCGTGTCATTCGGCGCCGCGTCCAGCAAGGCGCGAAATTCGCGCTCGGCTTCCTCGCGTTTGCCCGACCAGTTCAGCAAACGCGCGCGCCATGCCCTTGCCTCCAGGTCGCGAGGAGCGTCGGCGAGCCGCCGCTCGGCGATTCCGAGCGCCGCCGATAAGTCTCGTCTGCCGACTTGCTCGCGCACCTGCGCTAGCCAATCCGCGGTCTGCGCGCCAGCGGTTTCCGCAAACGAAGTAATCAGCAGGCAAAAAAGAAACGCTGCCAGCCACCGGGGCCACGCATTCTCTTTTCGTGCGATCGCTGGGCCGAACGGCTTCACGGACAATGCCCCCAGGCGCTGGAAGAGCGTCTGGTGCGACGTGAGCAAGGCGCGCACCATTTCCGGAAATCGTTGCGGTAAATGTGAAGTTGCTGACCGGCAGCTATTTATCGGGGATTGGAAGTATCAAGCTAGGGTGAGGAGATGGAATTCGAAGTGCTTCTCTGGAACAGCCGTTCCAAACCGGGAAAGTAGCGAAACGGAACTACAAGTGGGTTTTCCTCTTGCGCATGCGGAGTTCGCGGCCACCATTGAGGTAATCGACTTCGTCCATGAAGCGGCGAATTAGGTAAATGCCCCGCCCGCCGGGCCGCAGAATGTTCTCGGGCAGAGTGGGGTCGCGCACTGTGGCGGGATCAAATCCTTTTCCTTCGTCCCGCACCACTACCAACATGCAGCCGTCGCTTTCGTGGAAGCAGTCGAGCTGCACGCGCTTGTCCGCATGCTGGCGATTGCCATGGAGGATGGCGTTGGCCAGCGCTTCGCGCAGCGAAAGCTCCGCCGCGGCAGCCTGACCGTTGACGCACTTGTGTTCCGTCATCGTCCGCATGGCCCGGCTGACCAGCGGTTCGACCATGTCAATCTGACTGGGGATGGTTTCGGAGAACACCAGTTTAGCGGCGGGCGTCAGCCCGTGCTTTAACCGGCCAGACGGCCGTTTGTGGGGCGGGGTCACAGGTCTCGTCAAATTGTCAACAGCCTGACAAATTTGAAACGGAGTGATTCTAGCCGAAGCGCACGGCTCCGGCAATACCGATTTTACTTTACCTGGCGGCCTGTTTTCTCTTAACAACAACAGGCAGGGTGCGGCCTTCGGCGCGCTCCATCTTGAATCCGAGCCAACCGGCCACGGTCGGAGCCACATCCATCAGGCGTGCGCCGTCCAGTTTGCCCGCGGCAATGGCCGGCCCGTAGAAAATTAACGATGCCTTCATGTCCGGGTGGTCCGGCGCAAAACCGTGCCCTGCGGGATCGCCCGTAATCGGTGCGATCAGCTCGCCGGCATAGCCCCACGTGAACCGGAAGTTGTCCGCGGCCTCGATGCAGAGATATGCCTGGGGGTCGCCGCCGATGGCCACAATTTGCTCGTGGGTGAAGAGGCGTCCCACGCCCGTGCCCGGTTTGCCCGCCAGGGGCTCGAAAATTTCCCGCAGAGTTTTCTTTGTCTCGTCATCCTTGGGATTCTTCACGTAGAGGTACGTCGTGCCAGTCGTGACCAGCGTCACCGCTTTCCAGTCCGTCACGCGGTTGCGATCGTCCAGCGTGATCAATTTCTTGTCACGCAGCAGCACGCCCGGCCGCATCTGTTGTGAGTACGTCCGGAAGCCGTGGTCGGAGACGAGCACCAGCGCCGTTTGTTCCCAAGTGCCCGCTTTTCTGGCCGACGCGATGACCCTTGCAATCTGCGCGTCCGCGTTTTCGATGGCGGCGATGGCTTCGGGACTCCATGGTTTTTTCTTGTGCTGCCAGTGGTCCACTTCGTAGATGTGCAGCATCACGAGCTGTGGCTTCTGCGTTTCGATGAGGTGCAGGGCGATTTCCGTGGCGGATTTATCGGTGATGTCCGGCGGCGTGAACTCTTTCCAGAAATCCGGCATGCGCTTGACCACCGCCTCGAAAATTCCCGGTGGCTTCGAAATCGCGCGCGTCATTTTCATGTCCTCCGGCGTGCTGGCGCGCCAGTACTCGGGCACGACGGCGTCGGCCTTGGCGCCGACGGTCACCGGCCAATCAATCAGCGCCGTGCGCAATCCTTTTTTTCGCGCGGCATCCCATAGGGTGGGCACCTTGATGTCTTCGGTGTACCACCGCCAGCCTTCCTGATTCTTGCCCAACGGATCCCACGCCTGATTGGTGACGATGCCGTGCGTGCGCGGGTAAGTCCCTGTGGCGATGGTGGTGTGCGCGATGTATGTGGACGCCGGAATCACGGAAAGGGCTCCGGGACTGGCCGCGCCGTTTTTCGCGAGTTCGCGCAGCGTGGGCACTTTCAGGCCGTGCGCGTCCGGGTCCGTGTAGGTTTCGGGCAGCAGCCCGTCCACGGAGACGATGATGACGTACCGGATGGGGCTCGCCAGTGGCGCAGGCT
>DASYRO010000396.1:0-3208 GCA_036004385.1 Candidatus Acidiferrales bacterium | reverse complement strand
CTGCTTCAATGGCCTTCGCCAAATATTTCCGCGCCTCTTCGTACTTGCCCATCAAGTCGAGCACCACGCCCGCCGCGTTGTTCGCCTCCACAGATTTCGGCGACTTGTCCAGTTCCTCGCGATACACGTCGAGAGCCTCTTCGAGTTGTCCGTTGCGCAGCAATATGCGCGCCTTGACAATAAATTCCGGCTGCGGCGCCTGTGGCTGCTGTTGCGCGCCCGGAGCTTGTGCCGGAGTTTGCGCGCCAACCGCCGCAGCGAAAACCGCCGCACAAACTAGAATCACCATGCCTGTCATTCGTCTCGTAGATTTTGTATGCATGACGCGGATTATCTCATAAGGCGTATTCTCAATCGATGGCCTTCGGCCCAGTCGCTATTCGTCCATTCAGCTTTTATATCTGCCTGCTTTTACAACGCGTCTATGAACACAAAATATGACGAAGTCCACAAACTCGTCGGAATGGATCCTCTCGCCTGGCTGGTCAGAATAATCTTGAACAAGTCCGGCTCGTCGGTGAGCGCCTGGAGGAATTTTCCATCGCCCGCGCCGGCACGCATCTCGATAAACGCCAGCTCGCGCAGCACGTCATAAATAATTTCGCTCGACGCGGCCATGGGAGTGGCCAGCCGGTCGGTGCGGAACTGCATTTCCGAATCAATTTCGTAGAAATGCCAAGCCAAGCACGCCGCTAGATTCACCGCGCGCTCGAATTTGTCTGTCGAAGATCCGCCTTCCTGCATTTTGGCGGCAACGCTTGTCTCGGCGCCGAACGGATCGAGCACGAGCATCACGCGGCGCTCGTCTTCGCGCGTGAACTCGCGCACCTTCAGCGCGCCGGATTTCGCCGTCGCTTTCCAGTGGACATAGCGCGCGCTGTCTGTCGTCTGGTAATCGCGGATGGAGTAGAGGTCGTGCCCGCGCCCGCGATAGAAGCTTTCAATTTCTCCGCTGATGAGCGGCAGGATTTCGTAAAACTCTTCCGTGGGCTCGACGCGCGGATAGACGACGACTTCCATCGCCGAATCCACGCGCCGCGTTTTTTGCAGAAAGCCGAAGGGGAATTTCGTGCTGATGCCGATAGCGTTCTGCTGATAGATGCCGCGCTTGGGGAACGTCAATTCCACTTGTTGCTTTGCGGAGCGTTTCTTAGGAATGAACGGAAAATACACCGGCCGCGAAAGGATTTCCGCCGCGCGTACCGCCGCTACTTCCGCTTTCGTCACTCCTTTCCTCACTTTTTCCGCGGTTCCCGCTACGCGCAGTGAAAACGACGGCAACGAAAGTTTCTCGTTTTCGATTTCCAGAGTAGCTAGCACGGGCTGCTCGGCGAAAATGTGTTCCGGCAGTTCGAGCTTCAGCCCGATGCCCGTCAGCACGATGCTGGAGAGAATTCCTGAAACGATGATGCCCGCCAGCATGCTCGCCAGAATCATGAACAGCAGGTTGTTGCCGGTGTTGAGCGCGGCCAGCGCGATGACGAACACGCCGGTGACGTACACCACGCCTTCTTTGGTCAGCTTGTAATCAATGTGGTAGGCGAGCCAGCGCAGCGGCGTGCGTCGCGCGAGCACGGGCACAAGAGTCACGCCCACCCAGATGGCGAGCGCCAGCGCCGCGAGCGCCGCGCCGCCCGCGACCCACAGGTGACCCGTTTCCGCAGCGGCCGTCGAATAGAGCGCCAGCGCCAGCGCCACGGCCAGCGCCATCATGGCCACGAGAAAAACTCGCCATCCGGGCCTGTCCAGCCCCTGCCACCAGCGTTGTACGAGCGAGCCCACTTGGCGTCACCTGTCGCGCACCGCGATTCTCGCGACGCCTGATTCTGCCACAGCCTCGCCCTAGTTATGTAGGGCCCACCGGCGCCATCCCAGGGCTTCGGGATTACGCCGACGAGCGTTTCGGTCTCGATAATCGCTTTACGGCACGAGGACTGTGAGAGTAATTGAATGCGTCGCGCCGGCCACCGATGCGTTCACCGTGACGGTATATCTTCGCTGCGCCGGCGGAGGAGGCGCTGACGAGCCCGCGCCTCCGCAACCCATCCATAACTGTGCGCTGAGCACAATCGTCGCCAGTGCAGCGGCGGCGCGAATGCGTTGATTCAGTAGTCCGCGCCGCATTCCCCAGCGCAAGGCGCCTCCCATCATCACGAGCATGGCTATCCACAGAAGCGCTTTGCGCAGCCCGTTCGTACCCGTGGAGTCCGTCGGCGTCACGCGCAAAAGCGGCAGGTGCGGTGGCGCCCACGCTTGGGCCGTAGTGGTCACGTTGACAGTGACATTGGTTGGCGTGACGCCGTTCATGGTCACCGACGCCGGCACCGAGCAACCCACCTGTGGTGACGACGTGGCGCAGCTTAGGGCCGCGTTCCCCGAAAATCCATTCACCGGCGAAAAGCTCAGCGTGAAGCTTGTTGAGCCGCCAGCGTTGACCGTGGCCGTCGTTGAACCGCCGGACGGAGGAGCGATGGTGAAGTCCGTGGCAGTACCGTCGAGCGCGATCGTGTGCGGGCTGCCGCTGGCGTTTGTGTTAATGGTGACGGACGCGGCGCGGCTGCCAACCGTCGTCGGCTTGAAGGTCACGGTAATCACGCAATTTGCGCCGCTGTTGACGCTTCCGCCGCAGTTGTCGCTGCGCGTAAAGTCTCCGGCATTTGCGCCGGTCAGCGTCATGCCGGAAATCGTCAGCGTGGCCCCGCCGCTGTTGGTCAGCGTCACCGTTTGCGCCGCGCTCGTCGTGCCCACGAGCTGCGCGCTGAAGCTCAAGGACGCGACCCCGATCGAAACCGCCGCTGGCGTCACGCCGATGCCAATCAGGCTGATGATGTGCGGGCTGCCGGCCGCGTCGTCCGTGAAGGACACTGCGCCGGTACGTGTCCCTGTCGTGCTAGGCGTGAACGTTACGTTAATGGTGCAGCTTGCCGTTGGAGCCAGCGACGCACCACAGTTATCCGTCTTTGTGTAATCGCCGCTGATGGTTAAGCTGGCGATGTTGAGTACCGTTCCGCCTGAGTTGGTCAGCGTGACAATCTTTGCAGCGCTGCTGGTCGAAATAGTCTGGTTGCCGAAATCGAGCGACGCCAGCGAAAGCGACGCCACTGGCGGCACGAATCCCGTGCCGTTCAAGTTCAAAACCAGCGGGCTGTTCGCGGAGTCGTGGGTGATGGTAAGCGTGCCCGTGTAAGACAGGCTGCCCGCCGGTGTA
>DASYRO010000395.1:0-5876 GCA_036004385.1 Candidatus Acidiferrales bacterium | reverse complement strand
GGACGCCGCTCTTCGACAAGCAATCCGTTTCTTCGGTCGGCGCGATTGCCGTAGCGGATTCCGACCCCAACATTGTGTATGCGGGCACGGGCGAGGCCTGCATCCGCGGAAATATTTCGCACGGCGACGGACTCTACAAGTCCACCGACGGCGGCAAGACGTGGAAGCACGTCGGGCTGAGAGAAACGCGCACCATCAGCAAAATTATCATTCATCCGAAAAACGCGGACATCGTGTACGTCGCGGCGCTGGGCCACGTGTACGGCAAGAACGCCGAGCGCGGCGTCTTCCGCACGATGGACGGCGGCAAGACGTGGGAAAAAGTTCTCTACAAGGATGACAAGACCGGCGCGGTGGACATCACCTTTGTGCCCGGCAATCCCAATATTATTTTCGCGGCGTTGTGGGAAGCCGGACGCACGCCGTGGAGCATGAACAGCGGCGGCCCGGGCAGCGGTCTCTACAAATCCACCGACGCCGGCGGCACGTGGAAGCAAATCAAGGGCAACGGCTGGCCGGACGCGGTGCTGGGAAAAATCGGCGTCAGCGTGAGCGGCGGCGACCCCAACCGCGTGTACGTGATCCTCGAGGCGCTCGAGGAACTCGGCGGGATGTACCGCTCCGATGACGGCGGCGAGCACTGGACGCACCCCACCGACGACCATCGCCTGCGCCACCGCCCGTGGTATTACACGCACATCACCGCCGATCCCAAAAATACGGACACGGTGTATGTGCTGAATACTTCGCTCTACCGCTCCACCGATGGCGGCAAGAATTTTTCTCCGGTTGGCGGCATCCCCCACGGCGACCATCACAGTTTGTGGATTGATCCCAACAATCCGAAGCGCATGATTAATTCCAACGACGGCGGCGCGACGATTTCCGTGGACGGCGGCGTCACCTGGAGCCGCCAAGACAATCAGCCGACTGCGCAGTTCTACCACGTCTCCGTGGACAACATGTATCCCTACAATCTCTACGGCTCGCAGCAGGACAATTCCTCCATGCGTATTCAGAGCCGCAGCGACAAAAATGGAATCGGCCGCGCGGAATGGGATCCCGTCGGCGGCGGTGAAGCCGGCTACGTCTCGGCGACGCCGGACGGAAACGTCGTTTATGCCGGCGAATACTTCGGCATCCTTACGCGCTACGATCGCCGCACCGGGCAGGCGCAGAATGTCTCCGTCTGGCCGGACGACACCGACGGCTGGGAAGCCGCGCCGCTGAAGTACCGCTTCAACTGGACGCAACCCATTCACGTCAGCAAGCACGATCCCAACGTGGTCTATTACACCGGCAACGTCGTTTTCAAATCCGCGACCGGTGGCATGAGCTGGCAGGAAATCAGTGCGGACCTGACGCGCAACGACAAATCCAAGCAAGGCCGCTCCGGCGGGCCCATCACTGACGAAAACATAAGCATCGAGACGTACAACGTAGTGTTCAGTTTTGCGGAATCGCCAATCCAGAAGGATTTGTTGTGGGCGGGCGCGGACGATGGCATGGTGCACGTGACGCGTGACGGCGGCAAGACATGGGCCAACGTCTCTCCAAAAATGGACGAAGGCATGGTCAGCCAGATTGATGCCTCGCCGCACGACCCCGGCACCGCGTACATCGCCGTGGACCGTCACAAGTTCGACGACCTGAAGCCGTACATTTACAAGACCAGCGACTTCGGAAAAACGTGGACGAAGCTCACCAACGGCATTCCCGAAACAACTTTTGTTCGCGTGGTGCGCGAAGATCCCAGGCGCAAAGGGCTGCTCTATGCAGGCACGGAAACCGGGATTTTCGTTTCGTTCGATGACGGCGCAAACTGGCAGGCTTTGCAATTGAATCTGCCCACTACGCCCGTGCACGACCTCATGGTCAAAGAGGACGATCTGTGCGTGGCCACGCACGGCCGCTCGTTCTGGATCCTCGACGACGTTTCGCCGCTGCGGCAGATGCGCGACGAAGTGGCCAAGGCCGACGTGCATCTCTTCACGCCGGCGACCGCGACCCGCGGGCGCACCAGCGGCGGATACAGCCGCAGCACGTTCCAAGGCGATAATCCGGCGTCGGGCGCGGTGATCTATTACTACCTGAAGACCGAGCAGAAAAACGAATTCACGCTGGAAATATTGGACGCACAGAACAATGTGATTCGCAAATACAGCAGCAAGGAGAAAGTCGTCGAAGGCAAACCGCTGCCGGAGCGTCCGGTGGACGACACCAAGCCCAACGTGTTGCCCTCGGCGGCGGGAACTACGCGTTTCGTGTGGAACCTTCATTACGAAATGCCCGACCTCGTGCCCAGCGCCATTTACGACATGGGAGCTCCGCACGGGCCGATGGCCCTGCCGGGCAAATACACGGCGCGGCTCAACGTCGGCGGTAAAAGTTTCACCGCGCCGATTGAAGTGAAGCTCGACCCGCGCGTGACGACATCAATGGCGGACTTGCAGAAGCAGTTCGACCTGATGGTGAAGGTGCGCGAGCTGCTCGGCGCCGCGCATGCCGGCGTACTGGAGATGCGCAACGTCCGCGCGCAGATGGTGGCCCTGCGAAAACAACTGGCGCGAAACGACAAATCGAAACCGGCGCTCGACCTGATGGACGCCATCGAAAAAAAGATGGCGCCGACGGAAGCCGAGCTCATCGAGGTGCGCGCGAAAACTTCGCAGGACATGTGCAACTATCCGACGAAGCTCAATAGCAAGGTAGCCTGGCTGGATAACGTCGTGGATAGCGCAGACACCGCGCCCACCAAGCAGTCGTACGAATTCTTCGACCTGATGAAGGGAATCGCTGATAAGCAGCTCGCGGCGTGGAAGGAAATTGTCGCCAAAGACGTCGCCGCGCTGAACGAGTGGATGAAGAAAGAAAATATTCCCGCCGTAGCTCTGGGCTACGACCGGAAAGACGCGACGAAGGATGCCGACGAGTCGGACAAGAAATGAGCGAAATCTCCTGCGACAATCGAACGCGGCGGCAGTTTTTGCGACTCCGCGGCGGGACGGCCGTGCTCGCGTGCCTGCTGGCCTCGCTGACAGCGGCCACTGCGCCACAGCGTCCGAGCGAGCCAAAAGAAAAACCGCACATCGTGGCCTTGCGCTGCGGGCGGCTGCTCGACGTCAAGACGGGCAAAGTCGAGCGCGATCAGGTGATCATTGTCACCGCAAACAAAATCACCGCCGTGGGCCCTGCCGCGTCCGTGCGCATCCCCGAAGGCGCGGAGATGATTGATCTCTCGAAGCTCACCGTGCTCCCCGGCCTCGCGGACATGCACACACACCTAATTGACGATGCGGAAGGCTACGCGGTGGCCGGCCCGCTGACGCGTTCCGGCGCGCAGATGGCCTTCAACAGCATCCCGCACGCGCGAGCGACGCTCGACGCCGGCTTCACCAGCGTGCGCGACCTGGGCACGTATCGCGCATTCGTGGACGTGGCTCTGCGCGACGCCATTGACCGCGGCGTCGTCGCCGGGCCGCGCATCCAGCCCGCGGGCGCGTACGTCACTATCACCGGCGGCGCAGGCGCGCTGACCGGACTCGCGCCCGATATTGAATTGCCGCTCGAACTGCGCTTCGGCGTGGCCAATGGTCCCGACCAGGTGCGCGAGCGCGTGCGCGACATCATTCGCCACGGAGCGGGCGTCATCAAAGTGCTGGCCACCGGCGCGGTGCTCACGCCCGGCAGCACGCCGGGCGCGCAGGAGTTCACGGAAGACGAATTGCGCGCGGCAGTGGAAGAGGCGAAGAAGAGCGGGCTGAAGGTAGCGTGTCATGCGCACGGCGCCGCGGGAGCGAAGGCCGCGATTCGCGCCGGCGTCGCCTCCATCGAGCACGGCAGCTATCTCGACGATGAAGCGCTGCAAATGATGAAAGCGCGCGGCGTGTTTTTCGTCGCCGACCCGTACAATTCCGTGGCCATCTACGCGAACAAAAGTTATCCCGAAGAATTCATGGAGAAGAACCGGCAGACCACGGAGGCGCAGAACAATGCGTTCCGCCGCGCGCTGGCGCTGGGCGTGCGCATTGCCTACGGCACCGACGCTGCGGTAATTCCGCACGGCGACAACGGAAAGCAGTTCGCCACCTACGTCGAGCTGGGCATGACGCCGATACAAGCTATCCGCAGCGCGACCACCGAAGCGGCGGAATTATTCGGCTGGAGCGAGCGCATCGGCAGCCTCGAAGCCGGAAAATTCGCGGACATCATCGCCGTGCGCGAGAATCCGCTGGAAAATGTCCGCACGCTGGAACATGTGGTGTTTGTGATGAAAGACGGACAGGTGTTCAAATATGAACGGTAGGCAGGCTTTAGCCTGCCCGCAGAAAAATCTCTGTTGTCATCCTGAGCGAAGCGAAGGATCTGCAATCCCGGGATTCTTCGCTCGCTACGCTCGCTCAGAATGACAACGAACTACGAGCGCACTTCTTCGAGCAATTTGGCCCAGTGGGAGAGATGGTTGAGCGAGAGGGAGTGCGTGCGGTCCAGGTCAATCGGCGTGATGGAAATTTTCCCCGAGAACACCGCGGCATAATCGGTGTTGGGCTCGACCTCGTCCTTCTGGACTTGCTCGTAAAGCCAGTAGTGCAGGCGACCGCGGGGATCGATGTCCTCTTTCAGAACGTTGCGCGTAATCTTTTTCGATTGCCGCGTGAAGCGCACGCCGCCATTCCAGCGCTGCGGGATGTTCACGTTGAGCAGCACGCTGCGCGGCATTTCCTCTTTCAGCATCAGTTCCGCCAGCCGGCGCGAGAAACTCGCGGCGTCGTCGAACGTGTAGTCCTTGCCTTTGTAGGCCACGGAAATCGCCGCGGACGGAATTTGATGGATCACGCCTTCCATCGCCGCGCCGACGGTGCCCGAGTAATAGACGTTCTCGCCCATGTTCCCGCCGGCGTTGATACCGGAAAGTACGAGGTCAGGCAGCTGCTCCGGAAAAAGTTTATTGAGCGCGATGATCATCGCGTCGGTGGGCGTGCCGTCGATGGCCCATTCGCGCTCGGCGATTTGCTCGACGCCGATGGGCCGCTTCAGCGTGATGGACTGCGCGAACCCGCTGCGTTCTTCCACGGGCGCGACAATGCTGACCGTGCCCAGGCCCTCCAGCGCGCCGACCAGCGCGCGTAGGCCCGCCGCGTGAATGCCATCGTCATTGGTGACCAGAATATGTGGCATTGGCCTAATCGGTTGTCATCCTGAGCGGAGCGAAGGATCTCTCTTCCTGAACGAAGGACCTTTCTTCGATGGGTCTGGATGCGGATTCCCGAAGGGATTCTTCGGCCGCCTGCAGCGGCCTCAGAATGACAGCCGCTCAAAAAATGGTCGGGACGACTGGATTTGAACCAGCGACCTCACGCACCCCAAGCGTGCGCGCTACCAGGCTGCGCTACGTCCCGACCGACCAAACCATTCACGAACTGCCGCGTCGCTGGTGCCCAGCGACCTTCCGCCACGGGCGGACGCGCTCATCGCTGCGCTACGTCCCGACCGCAAATAGCAGAGTATCACCCGCGTTTTAACAGCGTCAAGATGGCCTGCAGCTCATCACGCAATTCGATCAGCCGCTTGCGTTGCGCCGTCGAGCCACGCGGAGCAGGAGCGAGAGTTTCGGGCGCGCCCGCGGCGGCCTCCCCATCGCCGTTCCCCGCGTGACGGCCCTCGGCCAAATGCTTGCGCGCGCCGGCGATGGTAAATCCTTCTTCGTAGAGCAGGCGTTTGATTTCCAGCACCGTTTCGATGTCTTCGCGGCGATAGAGACGATGCCCGCTCGGCGCCTTCACCGGCTGGAGCATGGGAAATTCCGTCTCCCAGTAGCGCAGGACGAAGGCTTTGGTCGCCGTCAAGCGGCTGACTTCGCCGATGCGGAAAAGATT
>DASYRO010000394.1:0-1662 GCA_036004385.1 Candidatus Acidiferrales bacterium | reverse complement strand
GCGGTCTTGTGCCGGAAATCTTCGCGGTCGCTGCCGCGCATCACGCGCACCATGTCGCCTTTGCGAAGGGAGACGTTGTGGCGAATTCTTTCAGCCGTGCGCTTCATTACCAGACCTCCGGAGCAAGCGAAATAATCTTGGTGAATTTTTTCTCGCGTAATTCGCGGGCTACGGGCCCGAATACGCGCGTGCCGATGGGCTCGTTGGCCTCGTTGATGAGCACGGCTGCGTTGTCATCGAAGCGGATGTAGGTGCCGTCCTTGCGGCGGTGTTCCTTGCGCGTGCGCACCACCACGGCCTTCACCACCTTGCCCTGCTTCACCTGGCTATCCGGAGCCGCTTCCTTCACCGAAGCCGTGATGACGTCACCCAGGCCGGCGCCCAGCCCGGTGTCCCCGCCGAGCGGATGAATGCACATGATGCGGCGAGCGCCGGAATTGTCCGCCACCGTCAGCCATGTCCTCATTCGAACCATACAAGTGCTCCGATCATTCCTTTTAGAGCGGGCAGCCCATCGGGTCGCCCCAACAATTGGGCGCAGCAAGCAGCGCCCCTACGACTACACGGCGCGAGTCGAGCGCGCCACAATTTCGGCCAGGCGCCAGCGCTTCAGCTTGGAAAGCGGCCGGGTCTCCACGATGCGCACGGTGTCGCCGGCGCGCGCCTCGCCTGCTTCGTCATGTGCGTAAAACTTTTTGCTGACGCTGATCACGCGCTTGTACATACGGTGCTGCACGCGCCGCGTCACCTTCACGACGATGGTCTTCTGCATCTTCGCGCTGGTGACTACGCCGGTCTTGGATTGCCGCGGGCGGCGGACTTCCGTCACCGCCGCGCTGGAATTCTCAGCCATCGCTTACCTCTTCTCGATTTGCCGCGCCTCTTCGCGCAGCAGCGTCTTCACGCGGGCCAGGTCCTTGCGGGCCTCGCGCAGTTTTTTCAATCCCTCCGACTGGCCGCTGGACAACTGAAAGCGCAGGCGAAACACCTGCTCGGCCAGCTCGCGCTCCTGCAGATGGAGCTCTTCGAGTTTCATGTCCCGAAATTTTTCCACGCGGCGCGGCATCACAGCCCTCCTGCGCGAGAAACGAATTTCGAGAGGATGGGCAGCTTGTGCGCGGCCAGGGTCATGGCTTCCCGCGCGGTGGCTTCGTCCACGCCGGCCATTTCAAAGAGCATGCGGCCGGCTTTCACCGGCGCGACCCAGAATTCCGGCGCGCCCTTGCCCTTGCCCATGCGCGTTTCCGCGGGCTTCTTGGTGTAGGGCTTATCCGGAAAAATGCGGATCCACAACTTGCCGCCGCGCTTGATGAAGCGCGTGATGGCCACGCGCGATGCTTCAATCTGGCGGTCGGTGATCCACGCGCACTCCAGCGCCTTGAGCCCGTATTCACCGTAGGCCAGCGTGCCGCCGCGCCAGGCTTTGCCTCCGCGGCGCCCGCGCTGCTGCTTGCGGTACTTCACTTTTTTCGGCATCAACATAATGTTTGTCCCATTCCAACGGGCGCGGCAAGCAGCGCCCCTACAAACCATTCATGCATCAGATGGCGACCTGAAGGTCGCCCCTACAAAATCTTTTTTCAACGGGCGTAGACGGCGGTCCGCCCCTACGACTACTAGGCGACGGCAGGCGCAGAGGCCTCAGCCGACGCCGGTTTGCGC
>DASYRO010000393.1:0-2553 GCA_036004385.1 Candidatus Acidiferrales bacterium | reverse complement strand
GACCATCCCATCCTGCTGACGGTTCCAGAAACTCACTACCTTAAATGCTTGATTATAAAAGTATTGTAGGCGTGCTGAGCATCGCTCAGCGGACTTAAAGTTTTACGCGATATACTTGACAACATTGCGCTAATATTTTATCATCTATGTAGACTAATGGTGTTAGTGGCCGGAGAATCCTCCGGCCCACATTTGACCCGCGACGCGGTGAGGTAACAAGATGTTGCGATTTGACAAATTGACGCTGAAAGCCCAGGAAGCCTTGCAGGAGGCGCAAGAAGCCGCTTCGCGTTACGGCCAGCAGCAGATTGAGCCGCTGCACGTGCTGGCCGCTCTGCTTGCTCAGCGTGAAGGCGTCGTGGCGCCGCTCCTTGGCAAGCTCGGCCTGCGTACCGAGGTCTTGTCCGCAGATATGGAAGCTGCTCTCGAACAGCTCCCCAGAGTTTCCGGAGCGGGCCAGCAATTCTTGGGGCCGGCCGCGAATGAGCTTTTACGGTCCGCTTTTGATGAAGCCGAGAAATTCAAGGATGAATACGTTTCCACGGAGCACCTCCTTCTGGCGATGACCGGGCTTGCTCGCGACCCCGCTGCTGAATTACTCGCTCACCACCGAGTTTCGCGTGATGCCATTCTTCAGGCGCTCGCTGCCGTGCGCGGTTCGCAGCGCGTTACTTCTCCGGCGCCGGAATCTACCTACCGCGCGCTCGAACAATATGCCCGCGACCTCACTGAAATGGCGCGCCGCGGCAAGCTCGATCCGGTGATCGGCCGCGACGTCGAAATTCGCCGCGTGATGCAAATTCTCGCCCGGCGCACCAAAAACAATCCCGTGCTCATTGGCGAACCCGGCGTCGGCAAGACGGCTGTCGTGGAAGGACTCGCGCAACGCATCGCGAGCGGCGACGTGCCCGAAGTGCTGCGCCCAAAACGCATCGTCGCGCTGGACCTGGCTGCGCTCATCGCCGGCACAAAATACCGCGGCGAATTCGAAGACCGGTTGAAAGCCGTGCTGAAAGAAATCACCGATGCAGGCGGCCAGATCATTCTCTTCATTGACGAATTGCATACGCTGGTCGGCGCCGGCGCTGCGGAGGGCTCGATGGACGCCTCCAATATGCTCAAGCCTGCGCTGGCTCGCGGCGAGCTGCGCGCCATCGGCGCCACCACGCTCAACGAATACCGGAAGCACATCGAAAAGGATCCCGCGCTCGAGCGGCGCTTCCAGCCGGTGCTCATCGGCGAGCCTTCCGTTGAGGACACCATCGCCATCTTGCGCGGACTGAAGGAACGCTACGAGATCCATCACGGCGTGCGCATCAAAGACGCCGCCATCCTGGCTGCGGCAACACTTTCGCACCGCTACATCACAGACCGCTTTCTTCCCGACAAGGCCATTGATCTGGTAGATGAGGCCGCGGCCAGCTTGCGCATGGAAATTGATTCCCTGCCCGCGGAAATCGACGAAATCGAACGCCGTATCCTGCAGCTTGAAATCGAGCGGCAGGCGTTGCGCAAAGAATCGGACCCCCATTCCCGCGAGCGCCGCAAGCAAATTGAGGAAGAGCTTGCGCAGCTTCGCGAACAATCCAGCGGCCTGAAAGCGCACTGGCAGCTCGAGAAGGACGCCATTGGCGGCATCCGCAAGCTCAAAGAGCAAATCGATCAGCTCAAGACCGACGAACAGCGTTTCGAGCGCGCCGGCGAGCTGGCCAAGGTCGCCGAAATTCGTTACGGTAAACTCGCTGCGGCCGAGCGCGAGCTTTCCGCCGCGCAGCAGCGCCTGGCCGAATTGCAGAAAGACCGGCGCATGCTGAAGGAAGAAGTGGATGAAGAAGACATCGCGCGCATCGTCAGCAAGTGGACGGGCATTCCCGTAGGCCGGCTGCTCGAAGGCGAAGTCCGCAAGCTTGTGCAGATGGAGGAGCGCCTGCGCGAGCGCGTAGTCGGCCAGGATGACGCCCTGGCACGCGTGGCCAACGCCATCCGCCGCAGCCGCGCCGGCCTCGCGGACCCCAAGCGTCCCATCGGTTCCTTCATTTTTCTCGGGCCCACGGGCGTGGGCAAAACGGAACTGGCTCGCGCGCTTGCGGAATTTCTTTTCGACGACGAGCATGCGCTTGTCCGCCTGGACATGTCCGAGTACATGGAAAAGCATTCCGTGGCGCGCATGATCGGCGCGCCTCCGGGCTACGTGGGCTATGACGAAGGCGGCCAGCTCACCGAGCACGTCCGCCGCCGTCCGTACACGGTCGTGCTCTTCGACGAAATCGAAAAAGCGCATCCGGATGTCTTCAACGTGCTGCTGCAGATCCTCGAAGACGGCCGCCTGACAGACAGCAAGGGCCGCACTGCTGATTTCCGCAACGCGGTCATCGTCATGACCAGTAACGTCGGCTCCGCGGCGATCTTTGAGCTTTCTGAGAAAAATCTGGAACGCGCTCGCCAGCAGGCGCTGGACGCCTTGCGTGAAACGTTCCGCCCGGAATTCTTGAACCGCGTGGACGACATTGTGCTCTTCAACCCGCTGGGGCAGGAGCAACTCCGCCAGATTGT
>DASYRO010000392.1:0-8868 GCA_036004385.1 Candidatus Acidiferrales bacterium | reverse complement strand
GCAGCACGGGGATGACGTCCAGAATCATCCACTCCGGACGGTTGCCGGACTTGCGGAAAGCCTCGACCACTTTCAAGCGCTTGGCGAACTTGATGCGCTTCTGCAGGCTGGGATCGGACTTCATGCGCTCGCGCAGATCGTCGGAGAGTTTATCCACGTCCACCTTGCGCAGCATTTCCTTGATGGCTTCGGCGCCCATGGTGGCGCGGAATTTGCCGGCGAATTCTTTTTGCAGCTCGCGGTACTTTTCTTCGGGCAGCGCTTCTTTTTCCTTGATGCCCGGAACGTCGCCGGTATCAATCACCACGTAGTTCTCGAAATAGAGGATGCGCTCCAGGTCGCGCATGGTGATGTCCAGCAGGTAGCCGATGCGCGAGGGCAAGCCCTTGAAGAACCAGACATGCGAGCACGGCGAAGCCAGCTCGATGTGCCCCAGCCGCTCGCGGCGCACTTTGCTGAGAGTAACTTCCACGCCGCACTTGTCGCAGATCACCCCGCGGTGCTTCATGCGCTTGTACTTCCCGCAGAGGCATTCCCAGTCGGTGACGGGGCCGAAAATCTTGGCGCAGAACAAGCCGTCCCGCTCCGGCTTGAACGTGCGGTAGTTGATGGTCTCCGGCTTGGTGACTTCGCCGTGCGACCACGAACGGATTTTTTCCGGGCTGGCCAGACTGATGCGAATGGAATCGAAATCAGCGATTAGACTGGCTCGGTCATAAGGGCTGCTGCGAAACAAAGTGTGCCTCCTGCTCCGGTGAGTTTGGCCGGAGCCGTCTTAGCAATTCCGATACCTCGAAATCGCAAGGACCTCTCATGAAAACCGTTTTTCGTCTCCCGCATTCAGGGGAGAAGGAACCCTTTTTAGTCCGCGGCCGTTTCCACCGGCGGTTTCTGCCGCTTCATCAATTCGACGTCGAGGCAGAGCGACTGCAATTCGCGGACAAGCACATTGAAGGATTCCGGCACGCCGGGCTCGATGCCCGCCTCGCCCTTCACAATCGATTCGTAGATTTTGGCGCGGCCATAGACGTCGTCGGACTTGGCCGTGAGTAATTCCTGCAGGATGTGCGCGGCGCCGTAGGCTTCCAGCGCCCACACTTCCATTTCGCCGAAACGCTGGCCGCCGAATTGCGCCTTGCCGCCGAGCGGCTGCTGCGTAATCAGCGAGTAAGGCCCGATGGAGCGCGCGTGAATCTTGTCGTCCACCAGGTGCGAGAGTTTCATCATGTAGATGAAGCCCACGGTGACTTCCTGGGCGAAGATGTCGCCGGTCATGCCGTCGCGCAGAGTCTGTTTGCCGGAAAGCGGCAAATCTGCAGCCTTGAGGAGCTGGCGGATTTCGCCTTCGCGCGCGCCGTCAAAGACCGGCGTGGAAACGGAGATGCCGTCGCGGAAGCTTGCCGCCAGCGCGAGCACTTCGTCGTCCTCGAGCTCGGCGATGCGCTTCCAGACCGGCGTGTGGCCGAAAACATCCTTGAACCACTTGCGCACGGACTCCGCGCGCTTCTCGTCCCGGTAAATATCTGCGATGCGCCTGCCGAGTTCCTTGCAGGCCCAGCCGAGGTGCGTTTCCAGGATTTGTCCCACGTTCATGCGGCTGGGCACGCCCAGCGGGTTGAGCACGATTTCCACCGGCGTACCGTCCGGCAGGCAGGGCATGTCTTCTTCCGGCACGATGCGCGCGATGACGCCCTTGTTGCCGTGGCGGCCGGCCATCTTGTCGCCGACGGAAAGCTTGCGCTTCATGGCGATGTAGGACTTCACCATCTTGATGACGCCGGGCGGCAACTCGTCGCCCTTGGTCAGCTTGCTGATGCGCTCGTCGGTGATTTTGCGCAGCACGTCAATCTGCCGCGAAGTCATCTCCTCGATCTCGTCGATCTTTTCGATCAGCAGCGGGTCGCGGTCCGTCAGCTTCAAGCGCTTCAGGTTGCGCGTGGAGATTTTCTCAACGAGCTCGCGGGTCAGCTCGGTGCCCTTGGTCAAGAGGCGCTTGTTCGTCTTTTCGTCGTGCAGGTCGGCGGTGAGCTTCTGTCCGCCCAGCAGACCGGTGAGGCGCTTCAGGCGCTCGTCGGTGAGGATGCGGATTTCGTCGGCCAGGTTCTTTTCCAGGCGAGCACGCTGGCCGGCTTCGATGGCCTTGTGCCGCTCGTCCTTCTCCGCGCCCTTGCGGCAGAAAATTTTGACGTCCACCACCGTGCCCTCGATGCCCGGCGGGCAGTAGAGCGAAGCGTCGCGGACGTCGCCGGCTTTTTCGCCGAAAATCGCGCGCAGAAGTTTCTCTTCCGGCGTGAGCTGGGTTTCGCCCTTTGGCGTCACCTTGCCGACCAGGATGTCTCCGGGCCGTACGGTGGCGCCGATGCGGATTACGCCGCTTTCGTCGAGATTGCGCAGGAAGCTTTCGCTGATGTTGGGAATGTCCCGCGTGATTTCCTCAGGGCCAAGCTTGGTATCGCGCGCCTCGATTTCGTACTCCTCGATGTGAATCGAAGTGTAGTAGTCGTCCTTGACGAGCTTCTCGCTCACCAGGATGGCGTCTTCAAAGTTGTAGCCGCGCCACGGCAGGAAAGCGACTAGGACGTTGCGTCCCAGCGCCAGCTCGCCGCGGTCTGTACACGGCCCATCGGCCAGCACTTGGCCCTGGCGGACGCGGTCGCCCACGCGCACCAGCGGCTTCTGGTTGATGCACGTATTCTGATTGGAGCGCTTGAATTTCGTTAGCGTGTAGATATCCGCGCCCACTTCACGGGAGAGCACGCCGGAATGGTCGGATTCCACGCGCACGATAATGCGCTCGGAGTCCACCTGGTCCACGATGCCGTCGCGGCGGCAGATGACCACCGCGCCGGAATCGCGCGCAGTGACGCGCTCCATGCCTGTGCCCACCAGCGGCGATTCGCCGCGGATGAGCGGCACGGCCTGGCGCTGCATGTTGGAACCCATCAGTGCGCGGTTGGCGTCGTCGTTTTCGAGGAAGGGAATCAAGCTGGTGGCCACGGAGACAAGCTGTTTCGGCGACACGTCCACGTAGTCCACTTCTTCGCGGTTCTTGAGCACGAAGTTGCCGGCCTGCCGCGCGTTCACCAATTCGGTGGTGATTTTTCCGCGCTCGTCGAGCTGCACGTTGGCCTGCGCCACGACGTAGCGGTCTTCTTCCCACGCGGAGAGGTAGAAGCAGTGCGGCGCGCTGACCACCTTGCGCCGCTTCAATTCCTCGTTCACCGCCTCCACTTTTTCGCGCTCGACGATGTCGCCGGCCTTGAATTCGCTGTCGCCGGAGTTGACCACCTGCGTGTAGTCAATCACCCGCCCGCTTTTCACCTTGCGGTACGGCGATTCGATAAAGCCGAACTCGTTGATGCGCGCGTAGCAGGAAAGAGAGCTGATCAGGCCGATGTTGGGGCCTTCCGGCGTCTCGATGGGGCAAATGCGTCCGTAGTGCGTGGGATGGACGTCGCGCACTTCGAACCCGGCGCGCTCGCGGGAAAGTCCGCCGGGACCCAGAGCGGAAAGCCGCCGCTTGTGCGTAATCTCGCTGAGCGGGTTGGTCTGGTCCATGAACTGGGATAGCTGCGAGCTGCCGAAGAATTCGCGGATGGCCGCCATCACCGGCTTGGCGTTCACCAGGTCGTGTGGCATGGCCGTGGACATTTCCTGGTACACGGACATTTTTTCCTTGATGGCGCGTTCCATGCGCACCAGGCCGATGCGGAACTGGTTTTCGAGAAGCTCGCCGACCGCGCGCACGCGGCGGTTGCCCAGGTGGTCGATGTCGTCCAGGCTGCCGATGTTCTTGCGCAGCTTGAAGAGGTACTGGATGCCGGCCACGAAATCCGCCGGGTCCAGCGTGCGCTTTTCCAGCGGCGTTTCCAGTCCCAGCTTGATGTTGAACTTCAGGCGGCCCACTTTGCTGAAGTCGTACTTGCGCGGATCGAAAAACATTCCGTTGAAGAGCTGCGTGGCCGTTTCCAACGTGGGCGGGTCGCCCGGGCGAAGTTTCTTGTAGATTTCCACCAGCGCCTTTTGCGGCGAATTGATTTCGTCCTTTTCCAGCGTGCGCTGGAGCACGTTGCCGATTTCATCGCGTTCGGGGAAAAAGACGTCCATCTCGTTGATGCCCGCTTCCTCGAGCGCCGCCCAGACCTCGGGCGTTACCGGCTTGTTGGATTCCACCAGCACTTCGCCGGTCTGGCGGTTGACCATGTCGGCCACGGTGAACGCGCCTTCCAGGTCGCCCGCGGAGACTTTCACCTGCGTGACGCCGGCTTTGGTGATGTCTTTGTAGAGGGCCTCGGTGATGCGCTTATGCGCTCCGACGATCACGTCGCCGCTGCGCGGATGCTTAATTTCGTGCGCCAGCTTCAGGTTGACGAGTCCTTCAGACACATTCCAGTGCAGCGCGCCTTCGCGCAGCGAAATGCGCTCCACGTCGTAGAACGAACGCAGGATTTCCTCGTTAGTCTTCATGCCCAGCGCGCGCAGGAAAATGGAGCCGAGGAATTTGCGCTTGCGGTCAATGCGCACGTAGAGCAGGTTCTTCGTGTCGTACTCGAACTCCACCCACGAGCCGCGGTAGGGAATGATTTTTCCCAGGAAGTACGTGCGGTTGTTGGCGCTTTCGTAAAAAATGCCCGGCGAACGGTGCAACTGGCTGACGATGACGCGCTCCGTGCCGTTGATGATGAACGTGCCGTTATCGGTCATCAGGGGCACGTCGCCGAAGAACACTTCCTGTTCCTTGATGTCGCGAATGTTTTTCGCGCCGGTGTCCGGGTCCTTTTCGAAAATGGTCAGGCGGATGGTGACCTTCAGCGGCGCGGCGTAGGTCATGCCGCGTTCCTGGCACTCGTTCATGTCGTACTTCAATTGCAGAGCCACGGGGTCGCCGCACTTGTTGCAGAAGGTCGGAGAATTCTTGTTGAACGTGCCGCACTTGGCGCAGAGCACGTCGCCTGTCTTGTACGGATTGGTGACCACGGAGGCGCCGCAGTTGCGGCACGTCGCGCGCAGGTGGTGCAGTCCCTTCAGGTTGCCGCACTTGCATTCCCAGTTGCCGATGGCATAGTCCACAAAGTCCAGTTGCGAGAGCCCGCGGAAGTCCTGAATGGGAAACACGGAACTGAACACGGACTGCAGCCCGGAGTCTTCGCGCTCGCTGGGCAACAGGTCCATCTGCAGGAAACGCTGGTAGGAGCGCTTCTGCACCTCGATCAAGTTCGGAATCTGGATGCTCGCCTGAATCTTCGAGAAATCCAGGCGTTCACGCTCGCGGAGAGGATGGCTTCCATTCTGCATGCTGGTTTACCTCACGTCCTTTCGGTGTCCCGCGGTCCGGCGGCCCGGAGCGGAACGGGCAGGGAAATCGCTGGAGAAAACGCATTCGCGCGCCGGCCCTGGGTCTGGCCGGAACGCCTGCCGGCTCACACGCGCCCCCACCCATCCCGGCCGCGCGGGAAGGGCTTGGGACTTCGATTCGTGTTGACCGGCCAATGCGTACGTATACAAATCCAATGCTTCGCGAGCCGCGGCGAAGATCCGCGCGCGGACGCAAGCGGTGCTACTTAATCTCGACCTTGGCGCCGGCGTCTTCGAGCTTTTTCTTGATGGTCGCCGCTTCGTCCTTGTTCACGCCTTCCTTCACCGGCTTCGGCGCGCCTTCGACGAGGTTCTTGGCCTCGACGAGGCCGAGGCTGGTTACTTCGCGGACGGCCTTAATCACGTTGATTTTGTTCGCGCCCACTTCGGAGAGGACGACGGTGAATTCCGTCTTCTCTTCCGCCGGCGCGGCCGCTCCGCCCGCCGCCGCTCCGCCCGCCACCATCATGGGGGCAGCCGCAGCCGCGGAGACGCCGAAGGCCTCTTCCATTTTCTTGACCAGATCGGCCGCCTCGAGCAGCGTGAGACCCTTGATTTCTTCCAATATGGTTTCGACTTTGCCTGCCATTGCTGTTTTCCTCTCCTCTTCGCCCGCCTAGGCGGACGCGAACTTGTTTTCCTTGACTGCCTCATTCGTAACGACAGCCAAATCCCTGGGGACCGCTGCCAGTACCGTGGCCAGCCGTTGCGCGGGCGAGTTCAGCAGGAACATGATCTTGCCGATCAGCTCGTCCTTCGACGGCAATTGCGCCAGATGCTGGATTTCTTCAATGGAAACGACTCGCCCTTCCACCACGCCCGCACGGAACTTGAACGACGGCACGTCCTTGGCAATCTTCGTCAGGATTTTCGCCAGCGTGACCGGATCGGCGGCGGTGTAAGCGATCGAATTCGTGCCGCTCAGATTTTTCAGCAGGCCCTCGGCCGGCGTGCCCGCGCCAGCGCGCTCGGCCAGCGTGTTCTTGACCACGCGATAGCGCCCGCCGGCAGATTCCACGGCGCGGCGCAACTTGGTGTCCTGTTCCACGGTGATGCCCTTGAACGTGCTCAATATGACCGTGGACACTTGGCCCAATTCTCCGTGCAGCTTTTCCACGTCCTGCTGTTTTTCCTTGCGCTTCTTCACGGCTTGCTCCTCAAATCTCGCCTGCGTGTACACGCTGCGACTAGGCGGCTGCGGCCACCGCCGCTTCGGCTTCCGTCGGATCAATCAGAATCCCCGGGCCCATGGTGGATGTCAGCGTAATTTTCTTCACGTACTTGCCTTTTGCCGCGGCCGGCTTGGCTTTCTGAATTGCCGCCAGCACGGACGCCGCGTTGGCCGCCAGCGCCGTGGGCTCAAAACTAATTTTGCCGACCGGCGAATGTACGATGCCCGCCTTGTCCACGCGGAATTCCACCTTGCCGGCTTTGACTTCCTTGACCGCGCGCGCCACTTCGAAGGTGACCGTGCCCGTTTTCGGATTGGGCATCAGGCCGCGCGGGCCGAGCACTTTTCCCAGCTTCCCGGCGGACTTCATCATGTCCGGCGTGGCGATGACGGCGTCAAAATCCGTCCAGCCTTCCTGAATTTTCTGCACCATGTCGTCGCCGCCGACGTGGTCCGCGCCGGCTTCCTGCGCCTCTCGCACTTTTTCGCCGCCGGCCAGCACCAGCACGCGCTTCGATTTCCCCAGACCGTGCGGCAGTACTACCGTGCCGCGTACCACTTGATCGGAATGCTTGGGATCCACGCCCAGGTTCACCACCAACTCCACCGTCTCGTCGAACTTCACGTAGTGCACTTTCTTCAATAGCTCGGCGGCTTCCGCCAGCCGGTACGGCCGCGCTTCAATTTGTTTCCGCGCGTTTTCGACTTTCTTTCCCGCTTTGCGGCTCATTGCCTTCTCCGTGTCGTGTGGCCGAAGGGATTAGCCTTCGACTTCGATTCCCATGTTGCGTGCGGTGCCCATCACCGTGCGCATCGCCGATTGCAAATTGGTCGTGTTCAGGTCCGGCAGCTTGATCTTGGCGATTTCTTCCACCTGCTTCATGGTGACCTTCGCCACTTTCGTGCGATTGGGCTCCGCAGATCCCTTCACAATCCCCGCCGCGCGCTTCAGCAGTTCCGCAGCCGGCGGCGTTTTCAGGATGAAGGTGAACGTGCGGTCGGCGTAAATCGTCACCAGCACCGGAATGATCATGCCCTCCGGCTCTTTGTTGGTCTTGGCGTTGAACTGCTTACAAAAATCCATGATGTTCACGCCCTGCGGGCCGAGCGCCGTGCCCACCGGCGGCGCCGGCGTCGCTTTCGCGGCCGGCAATTGCAGCTTGAGCGTTGCTTGTACTTTCTTCGCCATCTCCCGACTCCCTGAAAACCTTTAGGCTTGCTTCTCGACTTGCCCGAAATCCAGCTCCACGGGCGTCGAGCGTCCAAAAATTGTCACAGACACTTTCAACGTGCTGCGATCCGCGTTCACTTCTTCGACGACGCCGGTAAAGTTGGCGAACGGGCCGTCCACGATGCGCACCTGCTCATTGCGTTCAAAGACCAGCTTCGGCTTGGGCCGGTCCGCGGGCGTAGCCGCGCGGTGCAGGATGTTCTGCACCTCTTCTTCGCTCAGCGGCGTGGGCGTCTGTCCCGTGCCCACAAATCCCGTCACGCGCGGAGTCGACCGCACCACGTGCCAGGTGTAGTCGTCCATTTCCATTTCCACCAGCACGTAGCCCGGGTAAAACATCCGCGGCGAAACCACTTTTTTTCCGCCGCGCACTTCCACCACATCTTCCGTCGGGATGAGCACCTGCCCAATCTTGTCCTGCAGCCCGAACGCCGCCACGCGGCTTTCCAGGCTCTCTTTCACCTTCTTCTCGAATCCCGAGTAGGTGTGAATGATGTACCACTGCATCGCCATACGATTCCTTAGTGGCTGAAAGCTTTCAGGACACGGTTCACCATTTGGCTGACTCCCATGTCCACGACAAACAGAAAGAATCCAAAAAAGAAAACGGTCAGGATCACCACAATGGTCGTGCCGCGAACATCATCGCGCGTGGGCCAGGTGACCTGGCGCATTTCCACGCGCACCTCGTGCAGAAATTGCCGGAAGCGCCGCGGATATTCACCGATGCTCTGCAGCCACGCCGGCGCCGGCCGTGGGGCCGCTGGCACTTGGGGTCGCTCGGGGCCGCGGCTGATTTGCTCTTCGTTGTTCACCTTGAGTGCCTCTGCCATCGTTCTCCAGCCGTTTCGCTCACCGCGCCTGCCTTGTCTGCCGGGCCCCGCCTCCAGACCCCGAAGAGTCTGGCAGGGGAGGAGGGATTCGAACCCCCACATCCGGTTTTGGAGACCGGCGGTCTACCGTTGAACCTACTCCCCTTTACCCCGAGCCAAAGGCGAGGGGTTTACCCCGGGTGAGGGGTTTACCCCGAGCGGGGGATTTGTAGTGAGCGTTGTTCGCTGCTCGAATTCTCGAATCAGCTCCATCTTTTTCCTTCGCCCCCAACCCTTGG
>DASYRO010000391.1:0-8603 GCA_036004385.1 Candidatus Acidiferrales bacterium | reverse complement strand
GAGCGGACTTACGACGTTGACACTGACGTACAACGATGGCGCGCAGATCACGGTCACGGCTCCGTCCACGGCAGGCGGAAATAATTTCGGCAATTGGTTGGGATGCGATTCGGTCAGCAGCCGCAGTTGTGCCGTCCTGCTCAACACGGACCGCACGGTGACGGCTAATTTCGTCTCGTCCTCCTCCATCTCCGTAAACGTCCAGCCCTCGACGACGTTTCAAACCTGGGAGTCATGGCGCGCGACCGCAACGGGACCCTACTTCCCGTTCCAGGATGGCTCGGCGCGAATCCTTTCGCCATCACTGCTCAGCCAGATGCTGGACGACCTGGCATTCGACTTGGGACTGAACGGCGTGCGGCTGCATCAGCAGCACGACCAGCAAATCGAAACGGTCAATGACGACAGCGACGCATTCCACATCAGGTGGTCGAGCTTCGACTTCAGCCGGCAGTACACCATTGGTGGGAATGCGGGCGAGCTCGTGGATTTGCGCGAAAAGGTTTCGCAAGTGATCCAGCCGCTTAAGCAGCGCGTGCAATCGCGCGGCGTTCCGTTCTATGTGTATGTCGAACCGGTGTACAACATCTCCAACTGGCCGGCGCACTGGAATACGCCGCAGGAATATGCAGAATTCGCCCAGGCCTATGTGCTCTGGTTGCGCGGGCAGAACCAGCCATCGTCGGGCTTGAGCCTTACGCCGGATTACTGGGTCATCGTCAACGAGCCCGACGGCGGCGGATTTTCCATGACCACGATCGCATCTCTGATTCCGGCGGTCGCCGCACGCTTTCAGTCCATGGGACTGAATATCAGAATCCAGACTGTGGAGACCTCCAAACCAACGTCCGCGACAAGCCTGAGCACGGTGCTGAATGCTCCCGGGGTCAGCTCCGTCGTCGGCCTGATATCCTTCCACAACTACGATTACAACACTGGGCAGGTGCCCAGCTTCACGCTGCGAAATAATCTTCGCAGCGTCGCCGCGCAATTGGGCAAGCGTACTGCCATGACCGAGGTGTGCTGCAAGACGGGCTGGGACGGCAGCTACGGACAGGCGCTGGGCTGGGCGCGCGACGTCTACTGGAGCATGACCGAGGCCAACGTCTCCGTGTGGGAGCCGCTGGGAATGGCCTACACCTGCGCCAGTGTGGGCTGTTCGGGCCGCACCCAGAATCCCATCAGCATCGATCTCAACCAGTTCGCCTACTACAAATTCGCCAACTACTATGGCCTGCGCCAGTATTCGCACTACATCCGCCCGAACTTCGTGCGCGTGAACGCGACGTGCACGAATTGCGGCAGCAGCTCGACACTAGGCCAATTGGTGAAGCCGGTCATTTTCCGATCGCCGGCCGGCAAGTATGTCGCTGTCGTGGTCAACGATTGGAGCACCGCGCAGTCCATCCAGCTCACCGGCTTGCCGGGCGGCACGTACGACATCACCGGTGTGGATTCGGTTCATCCAAGATCGCCCGTCACCTATCCGGTTCAGACGATTACGGCCGGACAGCCGCTTAGCCTTGCTTTTCCTGCGCGGTCGATCGTCACGTTTGCACAGAGATAGATGGCCAACGCAATATTTGCCGTTCGCGGTCTTCCGATGTGAATGGCCTATTCCCTCGGGTAGCGAGGAAGAGCGCGCGAGAGAATCTGATGCGTCGGCCAGTAAATGACAGCGATCAAGCAGAATAACAGAATGGCCAGATGCAGTGCGGCAGGACGAAAGGAAATATGCAGGATCGGGTCCACGTGGGAGAAATTAATATTTTTCGCCGGGCCCAGCAGCCGCGACGCAATCATCACCGGCACGGCGATGGCCGATTGCAGCAGAAACCCGCGCGGATGATATCCCGTGCGGCGCACCGTCCAAATGGCCAGCGCAGGAATGATGACGTGATAGAGCGATAGCAGACGCACCCAGAGCGGATAGCGCGCGTCCCACATATATTCTGTGCCGCCGAGCAGGTGGTGACCGGAGATGAGCCGCCAGGTCACATCGAGCGTCCAGACCAAATTAATGACTATCGAACCGACCGCCTGGCTGGAAAGCAGCAACGCGCTGCCGGTCCACACACCGGCGACGGTCAAGATTACTCCGAGATCGCAATACTGTATGAAATTCGGCCAGCCCCACACGACGGCATACGTGGTGAACCACACAACGAGCCCGAGGAGACAGAGCCAGCGTAATTTTGGAAATGGCACGGTATTGTTCACGCGATCCCGATTCCCGACGCTCGTCGCGAAACGCACTTGTCCGCAGAATATCAGAAAGCGCAGCGGGCAACCCCAGGTATTGACGTTGCTTCGAAGTCTGAGGCGATCATTGCTTCTGTTCAGTTAGGCGATTGCAGGGGGAGTGTTTGTCCGCGCCACGCTCTCTGTGTAAAATCTATTTTTGCTTTCTCCCGGCCGGGCAATTTCAAGGAGCCTTGTGAACAATCCTTCGCGGCGAGCCGTGCAGCTCATGTTGTCGGCTGTATTGGCAGGCGCACTTGGTGTGGCGCTGTATTGTTGCGGCGGTGGCTCTGGTGGAACCGGTGGTTCACCGCCACCGGCGAGCGCGATTCAAGTCACCGTTCAACCCTCGCAAACATTTCAGACGTGGGATGCATGGATCACCCAGTTTAATGGGCCGTATTTTTTCGTGAATAATAATCCGAGTGTAGACATTACCGCGACCAATCCTGGCATCCTGCCCAACATGCTGAATGACGTGGCTAACGACCTGAACCTGACCGGAGTGCGGTGGCAGTTCCATGGCAAACAGAATCCCTGGACGGTGGATTTCTCAGGCAGCGCGACAGGGGTTGTGGACTGGACCAAAATCGATTTTACGAAGACCTATAATCTGGGCTCTGGAGAGCCCACGATGGACCTTGTCAAGCTGGCCGACCAGGTGGTCAACCCGTTCCTGACTCGTGTGGCGGCCAATGGTTTCGCTTCCAGAGTTTACGTGGACCCCATTTTCCCGTCCTCGACGCAGCCTTCGTTCTGGTGGTCAAACTCCGGTAAGTATGCGACGTTTGCCCTGACTGGCGTTCTGTGGCTTAAAGGTCTCACGCCGTTAAGCCATCCCGCGACGCCGATCGCGGTTGACCGCTGGGCCATCGTGAACGAGCCGGACAATGCCGCGGCACAAAGCGCGATGGCGATCAACTCCAAGGCGGCGGCCGTGAGTGCTCTGTTTGCCACGAACAACATTTCCACGAAAATCCAGATTCCAGAGATGTTTCAACTCGACGCGAACTTTGTGCTCTCGGCAGCGGGAGGTCTGACCAACGTAGGAGTCATCAGCACGCACGCCTACGATTACCGGGATAACACGCAGCCGTCCGCGGCTCAGATTGCGGCGCGCAACAGCGTGCGCGCTACTGCGCAGGGAATCGGCGCATTGACGGCCGCGACCGAAATCTGTTGCTGGTCGAATTCCGTGTGGACGAGCACCGAGATTGCCGCGCTGGCCGCCGCCCGCGACATCTACTGGTCCATGACCGAATTGGGTGTCTCCGATTATCAGTATTTCGGGACGTGGTTCAACCCGCCGGGAACATTCAGTTGCACGAACAGCGTGCGCCAGGGAAATCTTATATTTCTGGCCCACGACTTGAGCGCGTACTTCAAATGCGCGAATTACTACGTCATACGGCAGTATTCTCACTGGATTCATCCGGGCTACGTGCGCGTTGCGGCCACGTGTTCGGGGTGTGGGATTGATCCGAGTTTCGGCTTAACGGTCAAGCCCGTTGCGTTCCGCTCGCCCGGCGGCAAGATCGTAGTCGTCGTCATGAACGATCAGTCCGCTTCGCAAGCCATCTCCTTGGCGGGCCTGCCCGCGGGCAGCTACGACATCGTCGGCGTAGATCCCAGCAACAGCACGTCTCCGGTGACTTACCCCGTGCAAACCATCGGTGCGGGTCAATCGCTCTCACTGACATTCCCTGCGCAAGCCATCGTGACCTTCGCGCAGAGATAGCTACGCTTTTGTTGCCAATGGCGTCAAATGGCCACTCGATTGGTCGGTTTGATACCCGAGATTTGCACCAGTGCAATTTCCTGTGGGTCGCGCCGCGTGACGTTCTCCAGACGAAGCACTCCACGCGGGCAGACTTCCGCGCACAGTCCGCAGCCCACGCAAGAGGCCCGCGTAAAACTTGTGTTCGCCTGCGCGTAAGAACGCACGTCAATGCCCATCTCGCAGTACTTGCTGCACAGCCCGCAGGAGATGCACATGTTGTCTTTTACGGTGATGCGGAAGCGTCCGAATTTCTGCACGAGGCCGAGCACCGCGGCCATAGGACAAAAATTCCGGCACCAGAAGCGCGTGCCACCGATGGGATAGATCGCCGCACCGATGATTCCGGAGAGCATCGCAACAACGATAAATCCGTACAGCGTCTGAAATTTGTTCGTAAATTGGGAAAGCGCCGCGTAACGGTCGCCGATGGCCCAGGTGATGAAGAGCAACGCCGTCAGCGCAACGCAAAGACCTAGCACGGTGTGGACGGCGATTTTTTCGAACTTCCACGACGCGCTCGATTTGCTGGTCAGGTGCCGCAACGGGTCGCCCGCCGTATTGGCCAGGCCTCCGCAGCCGCAAACCCATGAGCAGTACCACCGCTTGCCGAAAAATATTCCCAGCACCGGCACCATAATCAGCGAGCCTAAAAAGCTGTAGAGAATGAAAGGCGCCGGATACTTGAAAATAATTCCAGGCACAAAGTATTCGAATTTCAGCGGCCACAGGTAGCTGAAATAAAATTCGGGCTGGTGAAAAAATTTCAGCATGTGGGGAATGGCAAACGCTAAAACCACCTGAACGAACATCACTACGGATGTCCGCACAATCTGATACTTGTTGTGCCGGTATTTGCGGATGACGAAGATTCCTCCGATGACGATGGCCAGGCTGTAGAGCAAACCGTACAGCGTCCATTTGCTTTCCAGGCCCATGCGCTGGGCAACGGGCGTCAACCGCTCCGTAAAGTACAGCGAAAAAGAGAACACAAAGAGGATCGCGGTGAGCAACCACGCCGTCACGCCGCGATGCGTGAGGTCGTGAGCCAGCCACGAAAGTTTTCCTTGCCGAACCATCTCAACCTTTCAGACGTCTAGTGCGCTGCGGCAACCGGCGTCGGCTGCGTCTTCCACTCTCGGTAGCGGGGCGCAACTACCGAAAGATCCAGGCGCCCGAATTCAACATCGAACTGCGCCTCCGCGAGATGCTCGATCGCATAATCCATCGTGCGCCGCTCTAGGATCCAGCGTTCGAAAAACGTGTGATCCCACCGCGCGCCAAGCATGTTGAATCCAATCACGGCGTCGTTGTGCGCAATCACTCGAACGCTGGCTTCTTCGCCGGGGATGCGGCAGAAAAAACTTTTCGCGCTTTCGGGGACGTCAATGGCCATCCCGGAGGTGGTGTACTCGATCTCGAAAAACTTGGCGCTGTTGTAAAAAATGGGCGGCTCATAGTGGATGCGGTCGCCGAGCATCGCGCAGGCAGCCAATTCGCCGTGCCGTTTTGCCGTGTACCAGATTTGCTCGACCACCTCCTTGCCATCGCGCGTGAATTCCGCGCAGTCGCCCGCGGCCCAGACATTTTCAAGAGACGTCGCAAAATCCGGCGACACGCTAATGCCGCGTTCCATGCGAGGCGGCGTGGTCACGTGCCGAAGCCACTCGGCCGCGGGGCCGACGCCAATGGCCACGCCGAGCATCTGGCACGGAAATTCGTCGCCCGTTTTCGTGCGCACACTGCGCACGCGGCCGCCATCGTCGAGCAGCACTTCGGAAATCTCCTCGCTGCCGCGAACGTCCACGCCGTGACGGCGAATGTGCGCGGTGACGATTTCGGATTCTTCAGCCTCCAACGCCGCGGGCCAATAATGGGGCGATCGCACGAGGAACGTCACCTTTTTGCCGTGAAACACGAGGCATTCCACCAACTCCACGCCGATGAGTCCTCCGCCGACGACCACGGCTTCGCGCGTCGAATTCGTCAGGCGCTCGCACTGTTCCAGGTCCTGCAGCGTCACGAAGTGCGCGATGCCTTCGCGCGCCTGGTCGAACCCGGGCCACGCCGGGCGGTTCGCCAGCGAGCCGACGGCGAGTAGCAGACGGTCGTAGGTAATGGACCGCCCGGATTTCAACTGGAGTGTCCGGCGATTGGCGTCGAGATCGGTGACCCAATCGCGCACCAGGCGAATATTCTGTTTGGAAAAAACTTTGCGCTCGAACGGCTCGAGGTCGCGCAGCGACATGCGGTCCATGTACGCGTACATCAGCGCGGTGCGAGAAAAATAATAATCGCTTTCGCCGCTGATCATGGTGATGTCGGCCTTCGGCTCGCGTTGACGCAAAGCGAGAGCCGCGGTAGTTCCGGCCACGCCATTGCCGATAATCACGAAGTGCACAAGCCGCTCCAGACGAATTGCAGCCGCTCGATACTTCTATCAAGCGCGCCTTATTTATCTCATAGATGTCCGCACATAAAGAAATGATGCGGAATATTTGTGCGCAGCAGTCGGGCGCTGGGCTGCCGCCCTATGCTTTTCCCGCGAATTGAAGTATCGTTTTCGTGGACAAACCTCGAGGAGGTCCGCATGGCGGACGAAAAGTGCAGCGACATGCCCGCGGCTCCGGCGACGGAAGAAGTCAAGCCGGGCACGCGCATGGTCAAGTGCGTGAAGTTTGGCAAGGAAATGCCGGGGCTGGACCGCGTGCCGTGGGCCGGCGAGCTCGGCAAGCGCGTCTACGAAAACGTTTCCAAAGAAGCCTGGAAGCTGTGGATCGAATACTCCAAGATGCTGATGAACGAATACCGGCTGAACCCGCTGGACCCGCAGTCGCACAAGATTATGGAAGAGCAGATGGAACAATTTTTCTTCGGCGAAGGCGCCAAGCTGCCGGAAGGTTACGTGCCGCCAAAGGCGAAAGCATAGTTGTCAGTTTTCGGTAGTACGTTGCGCCAACCACTGGAACCCATCTCATAAATGATTTTGTCGGACACAGCCGTAATACGTGCATAAATGCACGGGCTTTAGCCCCTGAGATAACGCTATATCCGCCGCTCTGTCGTTTCGCGCATTTGTGAGATGGCCTTTAGCCCCTTGCGCTTTTCTTCCCCGCCTGCGGATGCTCGACCGGTAGGCGCTCCGTTAGGGTGAAATTTAGTTTGGCGTGCGCTTGCTGCAAGGCAGCGACGACTTCTTCCGGTTCATTCCCGCGCGCAAAAATGAATCCCAGGTAGCTGGAGCCTTCGGGCCAGGCGGCGATGTAATCGTGCAGCCGCGCGGTGATCTGTATTTCGGTGACGCCGGCCGCAGAAGCGGCGGCAGCTTCGCCTTCGACTTTCTCGAGAATTCCGCTGCGCGGCACGGGAACCATCATCACGCCTGATGCTTCTTTCTCGCGCGGCAAATCGCTGCCGGGCAGACCGAGCACGTGGCGCACCAGCAATTCTTCCAGGAAAATTTTCTCCGCGCCGAAGCGCAGCGCGCGCGAACACAGCCCGCCAATGGGCCGCGGCTGAATTTCCAGCACCCACGGGCCGTCTTCGTTGAGACGAAATTCCGCGTGCACCGGGCCGTGCGTCAAGCCCAGCGCGCGCGCCGATGCGCGCAACATCGCCGCGAGCGAGGCCTGCGCCAGCGCGGGCTGCCGCGACGGCGTCACGTAAATGGATTCTTCGAAGTAGGGGCCCTCCGGATGGCCGGGCTTGTCGAAAATCGCCAGCACGCGCAATTCGCCGTTGGTCAGAAGCGCTTCGATAGCCACTTCATCGCCCGGAATGTAGCGCTCTACGAGCAGTCGATCGAGCGACGGTTCGCGCGTGGCGCGCAATTCCGGCGATTCCAGCAGCGTCTGGATGCGCTTCGCGGCGACTATGAATTCGGACGAGTTGTTCGCGCGAATCACGCCCTGGCTCGCGGCAAGAGAGAGCGGCTTCACCACACATGGAAATTTCACGCCCAGCAGTACGCGCGAAATTTCTTCGTTCAGCGGGAAGGCAAAGAATTCCGGGACAGGCAGACCCGCATCGCGCAGCACTTCGCGCTGGCGGAGCTTGGTGCGGCAATTCTCCACTGCCAGCGGCGAATTGTAGGTGATGCCCAGCGACTGCGCCGCGTGCGCGGCCGTCGAAGTCGGCCGGTCGCCCAGCGCGATAATTCCATCCACGCGCGTATCGCGAATCGCCTCGAGGATTCGCTGCGCCGCCTGCTGCGGATTTTCAAAGTGCAAGGGCACCGCGCCGTCCTGCCAGGGATCGTCGAGCTTGGCGCAGCGGTCCGTGCCGAAGACGACTTCGGCGCCCAGGCGCGCAGCAGCCTCAGCAAAGCTGCGAGTCTGATAGCCAAGCTTGCTGGCAAGGATCAGCAGTCGTTTCATACGAATGTCTCTGCTTGCCGAATTGCTTCCTTCGCTTTGGCGATGGGAACCAACTGTTCCCGCGTGGGTTCGGCTCAACAGTACCAGGGCTCGTTGAGATACGGGATGGCCGCCCGGGATACGAGAGCCGGCAGACGTGGCGCAGGCTTTCGAGCCAGCGAGTGTTTCCGACGCTGTGCAGCTTCGTTTACATCGCCTGCTCGCTGCGC
>DASYRO010000390.1:0-4279 GCA_036004385.1 Candidatus Acidiferrales bacterium | reverse complement strand
GGCCGGCGCCGATTTTCTTTGGGTCAGGCTACGTGAGTCAGGTGACGTGGTGGCGCGTGGGATTCGTCGTCGTGCTGTTCAACCTCGTCATCTGGCTGGGACTCGGGTTGCTTTGGTGGCGCCTGCTGGGGTTCTGGTAGCGAGAACATCATCCGCAGATTACGCGGATTACGCAGATGTCCTAAAACATTTCAAAACCAGAGCCAAGACCAAAACCCGACCTCCGCAACAATCCCCAATGCTTAGGGCCACCAAACCAACAGGGCGGCACGGCGTCTAAGTGGATGGTGGACGCGTCCGCTTTTCTCTTGCGCCTGGCCCGGAACGCAAGGGAACAATTCCACTCGCATTGCGTATTAACTGGTAGCACTAAAACCCAACGGGGAAAGGTTTACGAACATGTCAGGCAATGGAAAGAACGGGAAGAAACGCCGGCGCTGGATATGGATCAGCGTAATCGCGCTGGTGCTGATTGGCGTGGTGGCGGGCGGCGCAGTCGTGCTCCAGCCGAGCAAGGAAATTGATCCGTCCAAACTGGCCGCCGTGGAGAAGGGCGATATCGCGCGCTCCGTCGTGGCGACCGGAAAAATTCAGCCGCTCGTGAAAGTCGAAGTGAAATCCAAGGCCAGCGGAATCGTCAAGAAACTGTACGTGGACTACGGTGAGCGCGTTAAGGCCGGGCAGCTCCTCTGCGAGCTCGATAAGGAGCAGTTGCAGGCGCAAGTGCGCGAAGCAAGGGCTACGCTGCAAGCGACGCAGGCAGCGCAGGAATCGGCCAAGGCTGCGCTGGAGCGCAATCAGGTGGAAGCCGAAGGTCCCGACGTGCCGTTCCTGAAAAAAAATATGGAGCGCGCGCAACAGCTTTATAAGGACGGGCTGGTCGCCAAGTCGCAGGTGGAAGACACCGAAAAAGCGTATCAGATGGCGTTGAACAAACAGGGTTCTGCGTTGCGCAGCGTGTCGCTGGCGCGCGCGGAAGTTTCTCGCGCCGCCGCGCAAGCGGCACAGGCCCAGGCGGCACTGGACCGCGCCGAAGAAGACCTGCGCAATTCCACCATCGTCAGCCCCATGGACGGGCTGGTGCTTTCGCGCGACGTGCAGGTGGGCGACGCGGTCAGCTCCATCTTGGTGAATGGATCGCAGGCGACTCTGATCATGACCCTGGGCGACGTCAGCGAAGTGTACGTGCTCGGCAAGGTGGACGAGGCGGACATCGGCAAAGTGTTCCTTGATCAGCCCGCGCGCATCGTCGTTGAATCGTTCAAAGACAAAAAATTTACCGGCAAGGTGACCAAGATTTCTCCGCTGGGCAAGGAAAAGGACAACGTCACCACGTTCGAAGTCCGCGTTTCGATTCTCAATCCCGGCGGGGAGTTGAAAGCCAACATGAGCGCGAACGCCGAAGTAATCCTCGAAGAAAAGAAAGGCGTTCTGCTGATTCCGGAGTCGGCGGTCATCTACGACAAGGAGCGCAAAGCGTCTGTGGAAATTCCGGAACCCAAGGCGGAGAAGGGCCGTAAAAAGGTTGACGTGAAGCTGGGCATTTCCAACGGCGTGAAGACGGAATTGGCCTCCGGGTTGAAAGAAGGACAGAAAGTTGTCCTTCAATAAGCAAGCTCTCGACGGTCGCAATCTCAAACTCGGATTTCGGGACGCTGCATTGTTCCTGACGGCCGGCCGTCGATAATTTTCCGACATGGTATTCCGCGACCTCCTCTCCGACACGATACGCACGCTGTGGACGCACAAGCTGCGCACGTTCCTCACCATGTTCGGCATCGCCTGGGGAATCATCTCCATCACGCTGATGGTGGCTGCAGGCGAAGGCCTGCGTGTCGGGCAAGTGAAGCAGCAGGAAAATTTCGGCAAGGACATCATGATCGTGTTTGCCGGGCGCACCAGCCTGCAAGCGGGCGGACTGCGCGCCGGCCGCCGCGTGTGGTGGGAGGATACTGATGTCGTGCCGGTGAAGCGCGAATCACCGGACTGTGAATACGTGCTACCGGAGCTCGGCAATAACGCGCCCGTCCGCAGCTCGTACAACAACGCCACGCTTTTGATCACAGGCTCCTGGCCGCCGTTTGCGGACCTGCGCACGATTCACGTTGGTGAAGGACGTTTCTATTCGTGGGAGGACGATGCGCAAAGCAGGCACGTGGCCTTCCTCGGCAGCGACGCGAAGAAACAACTCTTCGGGACGCGCGATGCGCTGGGCGCGAAGATTTGGATCAATGATGTTCCGTACATCGTGATTGGCGTGATGCGCGAGAAATCTCAGAATTCCAGCTACGACGGCCAGGATGTCCAAAAAATTTTCATCCCCTTCAGCATCATGCTGCAGGAGATTCCCAACAAGCCGCCACAGCCTCCGCGCTCGATTGACCGCATGCTTGTTGCGCCGAAGTCGTGGGAGACACACGAAGCGTGCAAGCTGCAGGTGCGCCGCGCGCTAGGCCGATTGCACAATTTCGATCCGCGGGACAAAGAAGCCGCGGGCATCTGGGACACCGTCGAAGACGCCAAGGCATTCCGCATGATCATCGACGGCATGGAATATTTTCTTGGCGCCATCGGCGCCACATCGCTTTTCCTCGGCGGGATCGGGGTGATGAACGTGATGCTCGTCGCCGTGCGCGAGCGCACGCGCGAAATCGGCGTGCGCAAAGCCGTCGGCGCGACGCGACGCGCGATTGTCGGACAGTTTTTTGTGGAAAGCCTCATCGTCGTGTTCCTAAGCGGAGGTGTGGGCCTCGGCATCGGGTACGGCATCTGCGGACTGATCAACCTGATTCCCATGCCGGACTTTTTCGCGGGTATGCTGGTGAGCTGGCAGACGGGCCTGCTGAGTTTCCTGCTGCTCGGCACGGTGGCGGTGTTATCGGCGCTGTATCCCGCGCGGCGGGCAGCAGCAGTGGATCCGATTGAAGCGCTCCGGTACGAGCCGGGAAGCTGACGACCATGCTGAGCGAAATCTTCAAAGAAATCTGGCAATCGCTGAGCCGCCACAAGCTGCGCAGCTTCCTGACCATGCTGGGCATCGTGTGGGGCATTGTGTCCGTGACCATGCTGATTGCCTACGGCTCGAGTTTCCGCTCTGTGCTGGTGTACACGTTTGAAATTTTCGGCAAGGGCGCTGTGGTTGCTTGGCCCGGACAAACCAGCGAGCAAGCCGGAGGCGAACGCGCAGGCAAGCGCGTGGTTTTCGAGAAAGAAGACCTCGAAGCCGTGTCCGAGGAAGCGACGCTGATTCGCATGGCATGCCGCGAAACGGTGCGCTTCCTGGCCATTTCTTATAACGATCGCCTGGCCAACACCGCCATCCGCGGCGTGTGTCCCGAATACGGCGAGATGCGCAGCGAAATTCCCAGTCAGGGCCGGTGGATCACTCCCGAGGATGAGGTGGAGCGGCGGCGCGTCGTATTTCTGGGCGCGCGGCTGCGGGAGAAAATCTTCAGCGGGCGGCCCGCCGTGGGCGAAACGGTGCGCATTGCCGGCGTGCGCTTCACCGTCATCGGCACGATGGAACGGAAATTTCAGGACAGCAACTATTTTACGAGCGACGACGAATCCTGCTGGATTCCGTACTCCACGGCGGGTGACATCTGGAACACGCGCTACGCCAGCGTCATGGTCTTCGTGCCCGTCGCGCCGCGATTCGAGAAGCAGGCCATGGAGCAGTTCCGCGCAGCGCTCGCCAAGCGCCAGCGCTTTTCGCCCACCGACAAGCGCGCCATCCAGATGTTCGGCCGCGAGGAGTTTCGTCCCATCATCGACGGCATCACCATCGGCCTGCAGTTGCTGCTGCTGTTCATCGGCGCGCTGACGCTGGGCATCGGCGGAGTGGGCGTGATGAACATCATGCTGGTCACGGTGGACGAGCGCATCCGCGAAATCGGCTTGCGCCGCGCGCTGGGCGCCCGCCGCAGGCACATCCGCTTGCACTTCCTGATTGAAGGTCTGGTGATTACGCTGCTCGGCGGCGCTATCGGCCTGCTGATATCCGTGGCCATTGCCAACGCCATCGGCACGCTGGCATTTCTCGGACCGGCGTATGAAGACACTTCCGGGAAGGTGGACATCCATTTGAATATCGATTGGGCCACGGTGGCCGTGTCCGTCGGCGTGCTGACGATTGTCGGGCTTCTGAGCGGCTGGGTGCCCGCGGTGCGCGCTGCGCGGCTGGATCCGGTGGAAGCGCTCCGCTACGAATAGGGCATCAGCTCACGCCTCAATCGCCTGCCGACCTCCGCTCCAGTTGCCGGTACGCCTCCAGCAACTC
>DASYRO010000389.1:0-2306 GCA_036004385.1 Candidatus Acidiferrales bacterium | reverse complement strand
CGTGAACAGTGATCGTTGGCGGGATGTCTTTGTGCGGCTGACGACGCTCCGGCGTCGCAACTGTAGTGCGGAACACAACAGGTGGGTGGCGGATCGCGGCCGTTCGCCGCCGCTAGGACGCGGCGGCTTTGGAAGCGGCTGCGTCAGGCGGGACTACCCAGTTGCCGGCAGTCTCCAGCAATTGCAGCCCTACCGAGAACCCTGCGTCGCGCTCGGGCGAGCACCAGGCCACGCGCGCCACCGAACGAAACCCGGAATACGTTGAGAGAAACATGCGTTCGTCGGGCCTCCATGGGCGCGTGGAAAATACGCGCGCGCCGCGCGAGCTGACATCCGCGGTAAACGTGGCTTCCACACCGGGCAAGGCGGCGTGTCCTGTAATGCGCACAGCCACGGCCATAGGAATGCGCCTTTCGGCGCGCTTCGTTGCGTGCCACCCGAACACGGTTGCCTCCCCAGGGCCGGGAAAATCGTCCTTAAAGCTTCGCGATTATGCAGCCGCGTCTTTCCAGGATTTTCTGCCGTTCTTGCGGCGCTGTCGTTTCTTGACGGCGTATAAAACCTTGTCCGCCGTCGCCAAAAGTTTTTCCAGATTATTACCATGCTGCGGATAGACGGCCACGCCGATGCTCGCGGAAAGCCGCGGAGACTCGGTTTCTTCGGCCAGACGGGCGTTGATGCGCTCTACGACATGCGCGGCGGCCTCCGCCGTCGTTTCCGGCAGGATGAGCGCAAATTCATCGCCGCCATAGCGCGCGGCGGTGTCCACTGTGCGGCACAATGAATGCAGGATGTTGCCCATGCGCACGATGGCGCGGCTGCCTACGGCGTGACCGAAGGTGTCGTTGATCCTTTTCAAGCCGTCGAGGTCCAGAAAGATGACGGCAAAGGAACGCCGCGTGCGGTTGGAGCGCTCCATCTCCGCGTGCAGCACGTCGAGAAAACGGCGGTAGTTGGCGAGTCCCGTCAGCGCGTCGCTGGAAGCCAGTTGACGCACCTGATCGAACAGGCGCAGGTTATCCAGCAACGCGCCGCCCAGAACGATGGCGTAACTGGATACGCGAAGCAACTGCGCGACCATGGACGGCGCGTCCAGGAGCAATTCCGATTGGCTGGAGAAAAAGTGGCTCAGCGCATTCATGCCTGCGGCGATGTAAATGGCGCGGTCGAAAGCGGTGCCCCGGTCTTTCAGCCGCCGGTGAAAACCGAATGCCGCGAGCAGGAAAAGCGCGGCGGGGAACAATTGCCGCGGACGAGGCACCAGTGCGTTCGACGATTGCAGCGAAAGGGCCGGGGGCAATCCCAGTGAACCGGCGGCGAAGTAGAAGACAGTAGTCAAATACATAATGGCGACGACGAGCGCGAGTGCGCCAATCATTTCGCGCCGGGGATTGCGCGGCTGAGGCAGGCGGCGTTCCACATAGAGCGCCACCAGCATGACCACTGCGAGGAACGTGCGCACTACCACCCAGACCAGCGGCATGGAAAGCGCCGCATCCGCACCGGAGCGGAAGTACAACGTCAGGCCGGAATATGTCTCCAGGACCCCTGTGACCACAAACCCGTGCGCCAGCAGCAGGGCCACGCGGTCGTGTTTGCCGCGGAATCGAACCAGTGCGTTGGCGGCAAAAGTGAACGCCAGCACGCTGCCCACGATTTCAAAATAGGCGTAGATGGCCCGGTCGGCTACGTAGGGTTGGCGGCGCAGCCAGAAGGCTATAGCCGAGACCGCACCGAGTATAAGGAGGGACACTCCCGCTCGACGAGCATAGCGAAGGAGCGCGTCGCGTTTGAGCACTTCCGCCAAGGTTTCCCCACAGCTTAGATGGTACTAGAACCTTGGCCAGCGGGAGCAATTTGTCGTCCACGATGTGCCGTAGCGGTAACGACTGTAATAAACTATAAATAAGTGGTTTAGCTGATCCAGCCGCCAGATTCCTTCTGTGGGACCACGTTCGATTTGACACTCACTATGTAGAATCGAGTCGAAGTACGGGAATGAGAGCTGAATTCGGCCGATGAAAGGAGGGACGGACGCCCCTTCATAGCGCGGTCGGCGCTCGGGTGGTTCCGCCAAATGGCATAGCGCGACTATCGTCAGGGCTGGGGCGGAGGCAGGTCGCGGGCGTGGACTTCGTCGGTGAAGCCGATTTTCTTGTGCTTGCCGTCGCACTTCGGCTTTCCAGCGCGCTGAACCCACCCGGCGTCATTTAGCTTCGATTTTGAAACTCCATGATAGCTCTTGCTTGGATGCTGGTTCAGGTTTACAGTCAGACAAAATCCGACTGGGTGTTTTGAAGCAACTC
>DASYRO010000388.1:0-2913 GCA_036004385.1 Candidatus Acidiferrales bacterium | reverse complement strand
AGTGCCCTTTGATGTCACGGCGGTCTGGGAGGTAGCCGGACAGAAAGTTGAGCATTCTTCTCTTGCTGCCAGGGTATCGAAGGAACGGACTAATCCTTGCTTCGTCGGAATTTGCTTTCATGATTCTGCCACAAAGAACGCGGCGTGAATGTCTTTTACTCGATTTAAGAGTTGCATACAAGGAGTTTTCTAGCTGGTTAACAAGAGCCGGCTAGAAGCCGGCGCTACGAAAAACTAATCAATCACTTTGTGGTGGAGGGAATACAGCGCGAGTTCGAGGCGGTCGGAGACGCCGAGCTTATCGAAGATATTGTGCAGGTGGTTCTTGACGGTCTGCTCGGAGATGAACAGTTTTTCGCCGATTTCGCGGTTGCGGAAGCCCTGCGCGACGAGCCCGACGATTTCCTTTTCGCGGTCGCTGAGCAGCGGCTTATCGCGGCGCGGGCCGGATTCCGCGGATTTCTTGAAGGCTTCGATGACGTCGGACGTCTTCTTTTTGTCCAGCCAGATTTCGCCGCCGAAGACGGTGCGGATGGACTTGATGAGCAAGTCGGTGGCGGAATCCTTCAGCACGATGCCGCGGGCGCCCATGCGCACGGCGCGGACCACTTCGCGGTCGTCTTCCGTGGCGGTGAGCACGATGACGCGCGTGGGCAGCGAATCGAAATTCACTTCTTCGAGCACAGCCAGGCCGTCTTTATCGGGCATGCGCAGGTCGAGCAGCAAAATATCCGGGCGAAGTTTTCCCAAGAGTGAAATGCACTGCGCGCCGGTGGAGGCTTCGCCGACGATGGACATATCGTCTTCGGCGTCGAGCAGCTTGCGCAGGCCGTCGCGGAAGATGGCGTGGTCATCAGCCATCAACACACGGATTGGTTTTTTCGCTTTCGCCATGTTCGATTACTAGTACCACGGAACACCAACGACAATCCAAGAGCCGGCAAGATGCCGGCGCTACAAAATCACAAGCGAAAGACGTGTCTAGTACTAAAACCGTTTCATCCGGCACCGACCTTCGAATAGAGCCGGCAAGATGCCGGCGCTACGATGGCGGTCTAAAGACGCGCCCCTACAACATCAACTGACTGGGACTTCGACGGTGACGCGTGCGCCGTGCCCCGGATTCGATTCCACGGTCAACATCCCGCCGATAGTTCTGGTACGTTCCTTGATCGAGATGGGCCCCAACCGCAACCGGTCCAGCTCATCGCTGGAAAAGCGCCCGGCAAAACTAAACCCCTGGCCGTTGTCGTCCACGACTAGTACGACCTTATCCTCGTGCTGCCATAGTTTTACCACGACATGCGTGGCTTTGGCATGTTTTTTTATGTTGTGCAGGGCCTCGCGGTAGATCTGAAAAAGCTCCCGGCAGATGCGGTCGGAAACGGCCATGCCCAGGCTATCGGCGAGCAGGTCCAGGGCTACGCCGGACTCATGGCGGAAGCGGTCGGCAAAGCCGCGCATGAGGTCTAGCAGGTCGGCGCTCTGCACGCGCAGCGGACGCAGGTCGGTGACCAGCCGGCGCAATTCCTCGCTTTCGTGGCGCAGGGTCTGCTGCAACGTGCTGAGTTCTGTGGCTGCGGCATCCTGCTCCGGGGGCAGCTTGCGGCGCAACACGTCGAGCTGGATGAGGAAGCTCAGCAGCGTCTGCAAAATTCCGTCGTGCAGGTCATGAGCGATGCGCCCGCGTTCCGTCTCGATGGCGCGCACGCGAATGTGCCGCAGCAAAAACAGGTTTTCCACGCTGGGGCCGAGCTGGCGCGAAATGCGCTCCAGCCAGCGCAGATCCGCGCGGGTGAATTTTTTCTCGCCGTTGACCAGGAGCAGGCGCGCGGCCGGTTCGCCGCGGCTTTCCGTGGTTACCGCCATCAGCGAACGAACCTTCATTTCCGCGCGGGAAAGCCCGGGCATGCGCGGCAGCTCGCGCAATAAGCGGCCCGTATTGCGGTCCCAGCCGAAACCTTCGCCGGAGCCTTCCATGTCGTTCCAGCAAACATTGGAATCGAGGCAGTCCAGCAGGAATGCATCGGCGCGCTCGGAAGGAAGATTTTCAGGAGAGATGCGCGCATCGTCGTCCGCGCGAGCGCGCCAGATGTAGATGCGTTCCAGGTCGGTCTCATGAAAGGCGAAGATGGCTTCTTCGCAAGCAAAGGCTTTCGCCAGCGCGCTCAGCACCTGGCGGATGGATTCGGCGACGCCTTGCTCGACTTTGAGCATGTCGGAAAGCCGCGCAAGGAAGTGGTGCTCGGCGGCGTGGCGGCGCTGCGTCGAGCCGAGGTAGCCGAGGCCCGTGCCGGAAATAAATGTTCCGGCCATCAGCCCCAGCCAGGAAATCATCTCCGGCCAGCGCATGGGCTGGCGCAGAACGGTGCGCACCAACAATGCAAACGTGACTACGCCGGCCAGGATGATTACGCGGCGCATGTCCCAGCGCACGCCCGCGGCAAACGCGACCAGCAGATAGACGTACCAGAAATCTACGACGGCTGGCGCGAGGAATAAATAGACGGTGAGAGCCACCAAATCAACCCACACGGGCAGCGGCGGCACGTGCCAGCGCTCTACGGATTCGAGGATCACCAGCGTCGCGGCCAGCGCCAGGTAGGCAATGACGAACACGATGGCCATGTGTTCGCCGCGCTCAATGCCATTTTCCAGCAAGTCCACTAGCGCCAGGGCAAGAAAGATCAAGCGCGCCAGTGTGACCTGACGATCGAGATCGCGAAGCTCGGTGGCGTGCGGAACCATGGGCGGCTGAGTGACCCCGGATGCTGAGTCTAACAAGCCGCAAGCGCCGCGCAAACTGCCCGGCCACGGCGGGTTTCTTGGACGACACACCGCGGGGAGTTGACATCGGGTGGATAATCGTTGCAATGAAAGTACGGGGAATGCGGGGGAACGCGAAAGAGTGAG
>DASYRO010000387.1:0-8341 GCA_036004385.1 Candidatus Acidiferrales bacterium | reverse complement strand
AGAAAATCTTCACCACGGAGGCACGGAGGACACAGAGACTTGAGTAATCTCCGTGTTCTCCGTGTCTCTGTTGTGAACACTTTTGGTTGCGGCTATGCTGCTCCGTGTTGATCCGTAAAATCCGTGTGAATCCGTGTGCGATAGTGAGTGTCCGTTAAACAAATAGGTTACCGTAATTACGAACAAGAGTACTTAGCTACCGCTCCCGGTTCTGTACTGCGATGAAAATCGTAATGCTGATTCATTCCATCCGCAATGCAGCGATGGGATCCGCGCGCGCCGCACGTCGCGCAGGCACATAGCACGCAATCAGAGCGGAGAGCAGAAGGAGCATCGCAACGCCCAGGAAGGTCATTGGATCGCGAGCGCCAACACCGAATAACAGGGTGTCCAGAATCCTCGTCAGGAGCAGAGAGCCGGCAAGGCCCGTGGCCACGCCGATCAGCGCCAGGCCGAGTCCCTGGACCAGAACCAGTCTCAGCAGGTTGCCGGGTCGCGCACCCAAAGCCAGGCGCACACCAAACTCGTGCCGGCGAAGAGTCACCAGGTACGCGAGCACTCCGTAAATCCCAATCATGCCGAGTGCCAGCGCCACACCGGCCAGCAATGCGAGCACCCATGTTCTGATTCGGGCGCGGGCCGAACTGTTCTCCACCCAGTCCCGCATGGGGCGGAAGCCATAGGCCGGCACGTTGGGATCGATCTCCCGGAGCCTTTCTCTGATCAGGGCCGCGGCGGCTTCGGGCCGATCGCCGGTCCGCACAAACACAGTGAAAACACCAAAGAAACCGGCCTGCTCCAAGGGAAGGTAGACAACACGGGCAGGCGGATCGGTGATGTTTTTCATGCGAACATCGCCAACCACCCCAATGACCTCTCCTACCGCGTCATTCACACGGAGTTGGCGGCCGACCGGATCCTCGGCGCCGTACAGGCTCCGGGCTGCTTCCTGGCTGAGTACGAACACACGCCGACCGTCGGGCACGTTTTCCCGGCCGAAAAGGCGGCCGCGAAGAACGGGGATGCGAAGCGCCGCAAAGAAGCCGGCGTCGGCGGACCGCCAATCGCAGTTGATGGGCTGCGCCAGCGACGTGTCAGAAGGCGCGATCGCCGCAGCTTTCCCCATAGTGTGGGAGCCGGGGCCGAGCGGAATGGCGCTGGAAACTCCGGCGGCGCTCACGCCGGGCGCGGACCGGAGCGCATCGGTCAAGCGAGACAATAGCGCCGAGTACGCGGCTGCTCTCCAGTATTTTCCGCTTGGCAGGGGAATCCGGGCCGTCAGCACCGGGTCCGGCTCGATGCCCAGTGAGACTTGTTGCATTCGTGCAAGGCTCTGTATCAAAAGCCCCGCTCCTACCAGAAGCAATGTCGCCAGTGACACCTGTCCGATGACCAGCAAAGCCCGCAAATGACTGCGCGTCGCAGGTTGTGAAGTCCTGCCTGCCTGGTGCAGCGCGTCAAGACTGCGCATCTTGCCAAGTTGCGCCAGCGGGGCTACTCCGAAGAGCAGTCCGGTGATGACGGATACTCCGAGCGCAAAACCTAGCACGTTCAGATCAATCACCACATCAGCCGCTCGCGGAACGATCTCGACGAGGGAGCGCCGCGCGACGCGGACGATTCCGCCTCCCAAAGCAACGCCCAACGCTCCGCCGGCAATCGACAGCAGCAGGCTTTCGGTAAGCAACTGCCGCGCGATCCGAGCGGCCCCGGCGCCAAGGGCCGCGCGGATAGCCATCTCCCTGCGCCGCGACTCCGCACGCGCCAATAGCAGATTCGCGACGTTTGCGCAGGCGATGAGCATTACGATTCCAACCGCTCCCAGCAGCAGGACCAGTGCAGTGCGAATCTCCTGTGGAATGAGCCAGTGCAGGAGTGGTACTACAGCGATACTCCAGCCTTTGTTCGATTCGGGGAACTGCCGTTCCAACTCGCGGGCGATCGAAAGCATCTCCGCCTGGGCCTGCGGTAGTGTGAAACCAGGTCTCAGGCGGGCTATTACGGTTATAAAGTGATTCCCGCGGTTCGCGTTGGGATCGTCGAAAAAGGGTCGGGCAAGAAGAGGCACCCAGAGATCGGGAGCCGACGGGATAGTGAGATCCGGGCGCGCGACGCCGACAATCGTGTACGGCTCTCCGTCCACCAGGAGTTCCCGGCCTACCGCGTTACTATCCCGGCCAAACCGTCGTTTCCAGAATCCGTCGCTGAGCACGGCCACTCGATGTTGTCCAGGGCGCTCCTCCTCTTCGATGAACCACCGGCCCAGTTGCAGACTCGTGCCCATGATGGTCAGGAAGGACGAAGTAGCGGCAATTGCTTCAAGCCGCTGCGGCTCACCGTCCCCAGTCAGGTTTCGTGGGACTGAAATGAAGGCGCCCAGTTCAAGGCTGTTCGCCTGGTGCTGCCATGAATGATAGTTCGGGATGGACGCTGAAAAGGTCAACAGACCACGGCTCGGGTGAGTTTCATAAATGCGCACGAGGTTTTCCGCATTGGGAACTGGCAGCGGGCGGAGCATCACAGCGTGGACAATGCTATACATTGCAGTGTTCGCGCCAATGCCAAGCGCGAGCGTCAATACGGCGACCGTCGTGAATCCCGGGTTTTTTCGCAGTACGCGAAGGGCGTAGCGGAGATCCTGCGCCAGACTTTCCAGCAATGGAAGGCTCCTGCGATCCCGATACTGTTCCTTGATTGACTCGATGCCACCGAACTTCAGGAGCGCCTCTCGACGGGCATCCTCGGCATTCATGCCTGCCTGGAGATTGTCCTCAACATGGAGTAGCAAATGGCTCTCAATTTCTTCAGCCAGGTCGCGATCGCGCCGCTCCTTGAGAAACAAACCGCCAAGCCGCAAGAAGAAAGCGCGTATTGCTCTCATGGACGCCCTCCACCAGGGAACAGGGAACGTGCCATGCAGGTCTGCTCAATCCTGCGAGCAATCCCGCACCGGTGCAACGGCCCCATTGTTTCGAGAGTCCCTTGACAAACGCCCGCCTTCTTCCCCATGACTCTCCTATTCCATGCCTGCATCAGATTGTCACATCTCATATGGGAATGCAATAGGTGAGATCATAGTCCGGATGCCGGATCGCGCTGGAGCGACGAAATCGCAAGTCCTCCTATTCGTAACGCAGGGCGCTTGTCGTAGAAGTGGTAGGGGCTGGGACAGTTGCTTCGAGCATCCACGCACTGAACGGTTTGTACGTTTTAGTCAAAGTGACCCGCACTCCATCCAAGTTCCGGATGGGAAGTTTTCCCATCCAGGTGACCGGGCGCCATCGAAGCCTCATGCTCCGTTAATTGTCCAGCGTCGTAGACCACCGCCGGAGTCGCACGAAAGGACAAATCTGCGGTCGAGGGCCCAAACAGCATTGACAACGCACTCCTTATAGTTGACATTCTACAAAATCAAGAGTAGAATGGCTACACAATGAGCCCCAAGCCCACGCGGGTGGAACTGCTGCAAGGCACGCTCGATCTCCTCATCCTCCGCACGCTGCTCGCCGGACCAACGCACGGCCACGCGATTGCCAAGCATATACAGCGGACTTCGGAAGATCTGCTTCAGGTCGAGACCGGGTCCTTGTATCCGGCGCTTCATCGGTTGGAGACGAAAGGCTGGGTCGCGGCCTCCTGGGAGCTGTCCGACAAGGGCAAGCGAGCCAAGTACTACCGGCTCACAGCGCGCGGGCGGAAGCAGCTCGCGTCCGAGCAATCCAAATGGCAGGCGTTCGCCCGCGCGGTGGGACTGATCTTGAATCCGGCCGATCAGGAGGCACAATGACCTCGTTCTTTCGCAAGTTGAGCTGGCTGATGCGACGCCGCCGCAAGGAAGCGGAGCTGGAGGAGGAGCTGCGGTTCCACCTCGACGAGGAGGCCGAACAACGCCAGGCTGAAGGACTGTCGACCGAGCAGGCGAGATGGGCTGCGCGGCGGGACCTGGGCAATGTTGCACTGCTCCAGGAGAGCACCCGCGCGACATGGGGATGGACGAGCCTGGAACAACTCGGCCAGGATCTGCGCTACGCGTTCCGGACAATGGGGTCCAACCGGCTGTTCACCTTGCTTGCGGTGATGTCGCTGGCGCTGGGCATCGGGGCGAACACCGCAATTTACAGCTTTATGGATTGGATTCTGATGCGGTCGCTGCCGGTTCACGACCCGGACTCGCTGATCGTGATGAACTGGCGCGCGAAGATACCGCGCAGGCTCGGCGACGGTAAGGTCTGGCACTCCATGAGCGGCAGTATTTACGGCGACTCTAAGAGTGGGCTGACCGCCGGCATTTTCCCCTACCCGGTCTTCGACCTTTTTCGCAAGTCCGATTCACTGTTCTCGAGTGTGTTCGCGTTTTGCCCGGCTGGGAGCCTGAACCTGACAACCAGGAGTTACTCCGACCGCGTTCGCGGCGAGTATGTTACCGGCGACTATTTTCGGGGGCTCGGCGTCGCACCTGCCGAGGGACGCCTGCTGGTTGCCGATGACGATCGGGCGGGAGCGCCCGCAGTCACCGTGATGAGTTTTGCCCTCAGTCAGAGGCGGTTCGGAAGTGCGGAAGCGGCCCTGGGACAATCCATTCGGATCAACCACGTCCCGTTCACAGTGGCCGGTGTCACGCCGCCGGAGTTTTTCGGCGTCAACCCCGCCGACGTTCCGGACTTGTATGTTCCGATGCAGGCGAGCCTTCTGCTGGAAGCCGATCCGATGGTCTCGGCAAAGAAATTCCTCGAACGAAATTACTACTGGCTCGAGATGATGGCGCGCTTGCGTCCGGGCGTCGCCCCTGCCCAAGCGCAGGCGACGCTGGCTTTGCCCTTTCACCAATGGGTAGAGAGCACGGCAACCAACGACGAAGCGCGGTCGAATCTGCCCGAGCTCCTGCTGAAAGAAGGCGCAGGCGGGCTCGACGCGCTGCGCCGCCAATTCTCCAAACCGCTGTACGTGCTGATGCTGCTCGTGGGATTGATTCTTGCGATTGCGTGCGCGAACATCGCGACTCTGCTGCTGGCGCGCGCTACGGCGCGACGGCGCGAAATCGCAATACGACTGAGCGTGGGCGCGAGCCGGCTTCGCGTGGTGCGGCAACTGCTTACCGAGAGTGTCGTGCTTGCATCTCTGGGCGGAGTTCTGGGAGTTCTGTTCGCGATATGGGGCATTCGCTTCCTGAGCCTGCTGTTGGCAGGCGGGCAGCAGAACTTCGTCCCGCGCGCGGAGCTGAACTGGAGCGTGCTGGGGGTCGCGGCGGCTCTCTCTCTGCTTACCGGCGCAGTGTTCGGCCTGGCCCCGGCGATCCAGGCGACGCGTGTGGACGTTCTGCCGGCGCTCAAGGATATTCGGGCGAATCGCGCGCCCTCACGGATGCGGGTCAGCCTGAGCCACGTGCTGGTGGTGTCCCAAATCGCGATGTCGCTGCTTCTACTTTTCGCGATGGGATTGTTCGTGCGAACTCTTTCGAATCTCCAATCGGTGAACGTCGGCTTCCAACGGGAGAACCTTCTGTTGTTCCAGTTGAACGCGCGCCAGGCCGGTCACCGCGGTCCGGAGATGGTCCGGTTCTTCGCAGATCTGCGCAAGCGACTCAGCGCAATCCCGGGAGTACACAATGTGAGCCTCTCCAATCGTCCGCTGTTCACCGCCGGGTTTTCGCTTCGGATCGAGGTGTCCGGCACGGAGACCCAAGGGACTCGACTTCTCTTCGTCGGACCTGAGTTTTTCACGACCATGAAAATCCCGCTGTTGCTGGGCCGGGAGATCAACGAACGCGATCATCTTGGCTCACCCGAGGTTGCGGTGGTCAGCGAGATGTTTGCCAAGACGAACTTCGGCACGGAAAACCCGGTGGGGCGCCGCCTGACCATGAAGGACCCCGATCCGCGAGAAATGGAGATCATCGGCGTGGTAAAGGATGCCCGCTATGGCGGCGTGAAGCGGGATCTCCCACCGGTGGTGTACATGCCCTATGATCAGGGCGCCTTGAAGTTCGTGGACGAGATGACTTACGCGGTGCGCACCTCGGGCGACCCGCTGGCGTACGCGAACACGATTCGTGAGATCGTCCACCAGGCGGACGCGCGGGTGCCGGTCGCCAATCTGATCACGCAGGCGGCGCAAATCGATCAGGCGATCCATCAGGAAATCGCGTTTGCGAAGCTGTGCACCTTGTTCGCGCTCCTGGCGCTGCTGATTGCCAGTGTTGGTATCTACGGCACCGTGGCCTACAGCGTCGCGCGCCGCACGAGCGAGATCGGGATTCGGATCGCGCTGGGAGCGCAACGCTCCTCGGTTGTCTTCCGAGTGCTGCGCGAGGTCTTTGTCCTTGCGCTCGTGGGACTCGCCATCAGTGTACCGGCCGCTCTTAGCGGATCCAAGTTCGTCGAGTCGTTTCTCTACGGTATGAGACCGAATGACCCGCTCACGGTGGTCCTGGCGGCGGTGATTCTGCTGGGTGCCGCTCTGGCAGCAGGCTATGTTCCGGCATGGAAGGCTTCCCGGATCGACCCGATGCTCGCGCTGCGGCACGAGTAATTGCCCGCGAGTACAGCCTTCAGGCTGTGCTACTCAGCGCAGGCTATGTAGAGACATCGTCGAGGATCCCGAGCGAAGCTCGGGACGCGCCCCGCGGGCCGCGGTTATCATGCCCAGCTAATTAGTCCCTGTCGCGAAACTCTGAAGCCCTTGTGGCGGTGGGATTACGCGGCTATACCGTGTGATAGAAACGACGAGTCTTAGTCTTGATTTCTTCGAATAATTCAGATTTCTGTCTGCAAACTCCCGCGCCAACCAATGGGCCCGCGCCTTCGTCTTAGTATCTGCGACAAGTGAGGCCCGAAGGGCCGCCACTGCGATTTTCGCGACAGCGAAGCAACCGGGCCCTGGCGGTGTGCGAGGTGGCGTTGGCGTTTGTGCTGCTGGTCGGCGCCGGGTTGATGATCAGCAGCGTGCTGCGGCTGCAACGGGTTGATATTGGCTACAATCCCGAGAATCTTCTGACCGGGAACGTCCAGTTGGGGTCCACAAAGTACGTTCAATTGCTCGGCGGCGATATGAAGCGTGTCACCACGCAGGTCCCACTGTTTTACCGGCAGGTGAAAGAACGCCTGGAGTCGCTTTCCGGAGTCCGCTCGGTGGCCGTTGCCAGCGCGGCTTATTCGCAGCCGTTTCGTGTCTTGGGCCGCCCCGGCCCGCCTCCGCAGCAGCAGCCGCAGGCGAGCGTGCTGGAGGTGGGACCGGACTACTTCGAGACGCTAGGAATTTCGTTGCTGAAGGGAAGGGTGATCGACGAACGCGACCGCGAAGGCTCGCAGTGGGTCGCCGTGATTAACGAGACGCTGGCGCGAAATTTTTTCCCCAATGACGATCCGCTCGGCAAGATGCTGCATCTCCGGTTCGGAGTGAACACTGGTGTGGGGCGCGACGATGAACAACCCCGGCTGATCGTCGGGGTCGTCACCGACGTCAAGTATTGGGGGCCCGCTCAGCGGGCCATGCCGGCGATTTACACCTCCGAACAGCAACACCAGTGGGAATATCCCAGCGGCGGTTCGGCGATCCATCTGCAAAAAACGCTCTATATCCGCACCAGTCGAGATCCTTCGAGCTTCACGAATTCCGTGCGACAGGCAGTCTTGGCGGTAGATCCCGACCAGACGGTCTTCAATGTGATGCCGGAGACGCAGCGGCTGCAAATGCGAATCGGACCGTGGCGATTCTTTCGGAATCTTTATGGCATCTTCGCTGCTTTGGCACTGGTGTTGGCCATCCTGGGTATCTATGGTGTAATGTCCTATTCGGTGGCTGAGCGCCGCCACGAGTTTGGCATCCGGATGGCGCTCGGAGCGGAGAAGAGCAATGTGCTCAGGCAGGTGCTGGGACAAGGCTTAGCGCTGAGCCTCGTAGGCATCGGAATTGGCATCGTGGCGGCATTCGGTCTGACGCGGTTCCTCGGCAATCTGCTCTTCGAGGTCAGGCCGGAGGACCCGCTGACGTTTCTGGCTGTTTCACTGGTGATGATCGCGGTGGCGCTGCTTTCCTGCTACATTCCGGCGCGCCGGGCGACCATGGTGGATCCTGCTAAGGTGCTACGCACAGAGTGAGTCCGAAGCGACGCAAGAACCTTTCAGGCCTTTCGCAGTGGTCCAGGTCGCACCGATGAGTGGCGTCATCGGCAGGGTGCCCTATGCGGTGATCTCCTACACGGTTGCACAACGCTCCAGGGAAATGGGCGTGCGCCTGGCCCTTGGCGCCCGGCCACAGGAGATCCTCAGGCTAGTGATCCGTCAGGGCACGGCGCCTGTTGTGGCGGGAATTGCGCTGGGAATAGCGGCTTCAGCCTCTTTGG
>DASYRO010000386.1:0-7866 GCA_036004385.1 Candidatus Acidiferrales bacterium | reverse complement strand
CGCAAGGAATTTGTCTCCTAATCAGACGGGCGCAAAAGCGAATTCAAGAGTCCAGCCTAACTAGTGCTCGCGCAGAACAGGCAAGAACGAGATCTGTCGCGTGCTTGAGGGGAGCTTTATGTCAACTGCATTCGCCATTTCGAGTTTAGTGGTGCAAGGCACAGGAAGTTTGTCCGGAGGATCGTCCCGGCCCATTGACGTGCGGCCGGCTGACCCGGACGCTGCGCTCGTAACCGCGGCGAAAAACGGTGATCGCTCGGCATTCGAGGAACTCGTAAACCGCCACGAGCGCGCAATCTTCCGCCTGGCGCAAAACATCACTCACGCCACCGCGGACGCAGAAGAAGTACTGCAGGAGACGTTTCTCCAAGTCTACCGGCACCTGGGCCGATTCCAGGGAGGGTCCCGGTTTTCGACTTGGCTGACGCGAATCGCGATCAACCAAGCGCTGATGCTGCTGCGCAAGCGCTCGAATAAGGTCGTGTCACTGGACGCACCGGTGGAGCGGCACGAGGAATTCCTGCCGCGCGAAATTGCCGATTGGGGCCCCACGCCGGAGCAGCGCTACTCTACGACGGAGCTGCGGGAAATCCTGGCGGACACGTTAAGCCGGCTGAGTCCTGCGCTGCGAGTTGTGTTCCAGCTCCGGGACGTTGAGGAGCTGTCCACGGAAGAAACGGCGCGCGTGCTGGGGCTTTCATGCTCCGCGGTGAAATCGCGGCTGCTGCGCGCGCGGTTCTGGCTGCGTGAACGGCTCAACCACTTTTTCGCGTCGCGCCGCGACGACGTGGATCACGACCCTGGCGCCGGCATGGGCGCGTTGTCAAGCGGCGGGTTGGTCGTGGGAGGTTAGCTGTGATGCCCTATCTATTCATCGGAATTATGGTGCTGCTGGTCGTACTCATGGGTTCGATGTCTGCTTTTTCGCGGCGCGGCCGGCGCTAATTCCAGCCCTTCAACTAATTATTGAGAAAGGAAGTGAGAAGCATGTCCGCAAAGAGCGATTCAAATCCGAGCACGATACGAGCTCTGACGATCCGGATGGTCCTGATGCTGGCTGTGGCAACTGTGTTTATCGGGACGGTGGGGTTCGTAAAGTTCCGGCAAATAAAGGCGGCCACGGCCGAGCACGCAGCCTTTCAGCCGCCGCCGCAAGCGGTCACTACCGCGGTCGCGTCGCAAGAATCGTGGCCGACCACGTTGAGCATTATCGGCACCGCGGCTGCCGTGCAAGGCGTCACCGTGAGCGCCGATCTTCCCGGCATCGTCGAGCGCATTACCTTCGAGTCCGGCGGATGGGTGCGCGAAGGCGACGTGCTCGTGCAACTCGACGTTAAGCAAGAGCAGGCTCAGTTGGCGGCCGCGGAAGCCGATCGCGATCTGGCGCGCCTGAATTTTGAGCGATTGGCCGGCCTCGTAGAACAAGGCGCGATTTCGCGGGCGGATTACGATCGTTCGGCGGCGGAGCAGAAGAGTTCCGAGGCCAAGGTGGCGGAGATCCGTGCCACGATCGCCAGAAAAACGATCCGCGCGCCGTTCGCGGGCGTTCTGGGTATCCGTCAGGTGAACGTGGGGCAGTATCTCAGAGCCGGGGATGCGGTGGTACCGCTGCAAGCGTTGAATCCGATATACGTGAATTTCGGAGTGCCACAGCAGGACGCCGGTCCGATTCGTGTCGGGCGCAACGTCCGCGTGACGGGCGGAGACTTGGCAGGCGGCGAGTTCAGTGGTCGCGTCACGGCGATCAACTCGGTCGTCGATGAAGCCACGCGCAATGTCCAGATTCAAGCTACGCTCGCAAATCCCAATGGCAAGCTGCGCCCCGGCATGTTCGTTCAGGTGGAAGTAATCCTGGGAGCGAGCCAATCGGTAGTGGTGCTGCCGGCATCGGCGATCAGCTATGCGCCGTACGGCAATTCGGTATTTGTGGTCACTGACCTAAAGGACGCATCCGGCCGGATGTACCGCGGCGTGCGCCAGCAGTTCGTAAAGCTGGGCGCGGGTCGCGGCGACCAAATCGCGGTTCTCTCCGGCCTCAAACCCGGTGAAGAGGTTGTGAGTTCCGGCGTGTTCAAGCTGCGCAACGGCGCCGCTGTCACCATCAACAATCAGGTCCAGCCGGAAAACAAGAAGGCCCCGAACCCGGAGGATAGCTAATGCGATTCACCGATCTTTTCATTAGAAGGCCGGTTCTCGCCATCGTGGTCAGCCTGGTGATCCTCATCGCGGGACTGCAATCCATCCGTTCGCTGAGCGTGCGGCAGTATCCGCGCAGCGACATCGCGGTGGTGCGCATCACGACGGCGTACGTCGGCGCGAACGCGGACCTGGTCCGCGGATTCATCACCACGCCGCTCGAACGCGTGATCGCCAGCGCCGACGGCATTGACTACATGGAATCGTCAAGTTCGCAGAGCCTGAGCACGATCACGGTCCATTTGAAGCTTAACTACGACACCAACGCGGCGCTGACGCAAATCCAGGCGAAGGTCGCGCAGGTGCGCAACGACCTACCGCCGGAAGCGGAAGCGCCGGAGATCGAGCTGGAAACTGCCGACAACCAGTTTGCGTCGATTTATATCGGCTTTTCCTCGAATGATCTCGATCAGAATCAAATCACCGACTACCTCACCCGCGTCGTCCAGCCGAAGCTGAGCGCCATCAGCGGCGTGCAGCGCGCGGATATCCTCGGCGACCGCACGTTTGCCATGCGCATCTGGCTGAAGCCGGACCGCATGGCCGCGAGGGGCATTTCGCCTTCCATGGTGCACGACGCGCTGGCCAAAAATAACTATCTGTCCGCGCTGGGGCGGACGAAAGGTTCCATGGTGTCCGTGAACCTTGTGGCCAACACCGACCTCCGCACGGCGGAAGAATTTCGCCAACTGGTGGTGAAGGAAGAGAAAGGCGTCGTGGTCCGGCTGGGTGAAATCGCTGACGTGGTGCTCGGCGCGGAAAATTACGAACAAGACGTTCGCTTCAACGGAGAAACCGCGACATTTATGGGCGTCTGGGTGTTGCCGACCGCCAATTCGCTGGATGTCATCGGTCGGGTGCGCGCGGCAATTCCCGAAATTCAGTCCCAGCTGCCGGCAGGCATGAAGATTGGCGTTCCCTACGACTCGACGGATTACATCCAGCACGCCATCAAGGAAGTGCTCAGCACTCTCACGGAGACGCTGATCATCGTCATCATCGTAATCTTTCTCTTCCTAGGTTCGGCGCGCTCCGTGCTGATCCCCATCGTCGCCATTCCCATTTCGTTGATCGGCGCCGTTTTTCTGATGCTTCTCTTTGGCTTCACGATCAATTTGTTGACTCTGCTGGCGATTGTGCTTTCGGTTGGCTTGGTCGTGGACGATGCCATCGTCATGGTCGAAAACGTCGAGCGGCACTTGCATCTGGGGCAGGGCCCGTTCCAGGCGGCCATCTCCGCGGCTCGCGAGCTGGTGGGGCCGATCATCTCGATGACCATTACGCTGGCGGCGGTCTATGCGCCGATCGGAATCCAGGGCGGACTGACTGGCTCGCTTTTCCGGGAATTCGCGTTCACGCTGGCAGGCGCGGTCATTGTGTCTGGCGTGGTCGCGCTCACGCTCTCGCCGATGATGGGCGCGAAGCTTTTGCGTTCGGGAGACACCGAGCGCGGCTTCGCCGGCATGATCAACCGCCACTTCGAAGTTGTGCGCCGCTTCTATACGCAAACGCTGACCGCGACGCTGCGCTACCGCCCCGTGGTTCTGGTCCTGTGGGCCATCGTGGCTCTGTTGATCGTACCCTTCTACTTCTTCTCGCAGCGCGAACTGGCGCCGGCAGAAGATCAGGGCGTGGTCTTCGGCGTGATTCAGGCGTCGCCGAATTCGACGCTGGATCAATCCAAACTCTTCACATCACAAGTCCACGATGTGTACCGCGCGTTTCCGGAAAGCCAGAGCATTTTTCAGATTACCGGCGCAACCGGCGGCTTCGGCGGCATGGTCACCAAGCCGTGGAGCGAACGGAAGAAGACCGCGCAACAACTGCTGATGGAATCGGCGGGGCCGCTGTCGAAAATTCCGGGCATTCGCGTGATTCCGCTGACGCCTCCGCCCCTTCCCGGCGGCGGAGATTTCCCCGTGGACTTCGTCATCGCCTCCCCGGCCGAACCGGAGCAGCTTGAAGAGTTCGCAAACAAGCTCGTGCAGAAGGCGATTGCGAGCGGCCTCTTCATCTACGCCGACTCGGACCTGAAGTTCGACCAGCCGCAGACCGAAGTCGTTTTCGATCGCGACAAGCTGCGTTCACAGGGCGTGGACCTCAGCCGCGCCGGCGAGGACCTCTCCACTCTGCTTGGCGGCGACTACGTCAACCGCTTCAGCATTCAGGGCCGCAGCTACAAAGTAATTCCGCAAGTGAAGCGCTCTGAACGCTTGACGCCCGACCAACTTACGCAGGTCTACGTGACCGGCTCGGAGAACAAGCTCGTGCCTCTTTCCACTTTCGCGAGTTTGCGGACTACGGCCGAGCCGCGCGAGCTCAAAAAATTCCAGCAACTGAACGCCGTGCGCATTCAGGGCGTAATTCCGCCGCAGGTTCCGCTCGACCGAGCGCTGAGCCTGCTGGAAGACGAAGCCCGAGCGATGCTGCCGCCGGGATTCACCATGGACTACGCGGGCGAATCGCGTCAGTTGCGTGTCGAAGGCAGCAAGTTCCTCGGCACGTTTCTGCTCTCCGCGATTCTGATTTATCTCGTGCTCGCGGCACAGTTCGAAAGCTTCCGCGATCCATTCATCATTCTGGCAGGCTCGGTGCCGCTGGCGATTTCAGGCGCCTTGCTGTTTTCTTTTCTCGGCTTGACGACGCTCAACATCTATAGCCAGGTCGGGCTGATTACCCTCGTCGGCTTGATTTCCAAGAACGGCATTCTCATCGTGGAGTTCGCAAACCAACTCCAGGAAAAAGGCTTGGACAAACTGCGCGCCGTCATTGAGGCGGCGGGCACGCGGCTTCGCCCGATTCTGATGACCACAGCGGCCACCGTGATGGGGCACTTCCCGCTGGTGGTCGCCACCGGCCCGGGCGCCGGCGCGCGCAACAGTATCGGCATCATGCTCGTGAGCGGCATGATCGTCGGCACGGCCTTCACTCTGCTGGTTGTGCCGTCGATTTATATGCTCGTGGCCCGCAAGCGAGCCGCAACTTTCGAGGAAGCCGCCGAGCTGGAAACGCTGTCGCCGTTGCCAGAATTCCGGCCGGTGCCTGTGACCGTTGAACATTATTTGAAAAATGAAACCCCACGAGAACTGTCATGAAAAAGCAAATCATTTTCGCCTTGCTTGCCATCAGCTTGTTAACCGGTTGCACCGTTGGGCCAAATTACAAACGGCCAGCGGTGAACGTGCCGCAGGAATTTCGCGGTCTGACACCAGAAGCCGCAACTCAGCCGGGCGTCTTGCCGGCGAAGACGGATGCCACATCTCTCGGTGAACAGAACTGGGAAGAAATTTTTAAGGATCAGCAATTGCAGCACCTGATCCGCACGGCGTTGCAGCAAAACTACGACGTGCGCATCGCCGCCAGCCGAATTCTGCAAGCGGAAGCGCTATTGAGAATCACCCGCGCGGACCAATACCCGGAGCTGGACGCTGGCGCCAGCATCTCGAATCAGCGCCGCGCCCGAACCGGCCCCATTCCGTCGTTTGAGAACACGGCCGGCCAGATAAGTGTTGCCGCCGCGTGGGAACTGGACTTCTGGGGGAAATATCGCCGCGCCACACAAGCCGCCAGAGCGGAGTTGCTGGCACAGGAATGGGCCCGCCAGGCAGTGATTTCCACGCTCGTGGCGGACGTAGCCGGAAGTTACTTCCAGCTTCGCGAACTCGATTTGGAATTGGAGATTGCCCGACGCACGGCGTCATCGCGGACGGAGTCCCTCAATCTGACGAAGACTCTTCAGGAACGTGGCCTCAATACCATGCTGGACGTGCATCAGGCGGAACAGCTCGTGTACGCCGCCAGCGCGCAGGTTCCGGACATCGAGCGCCAGATCGAACAGCAGGAAAATGCCATCAGCATTCTCCTCGGAAGAAATCCGGGCGATGTTTCTCGCGGATTGAAACTAACGGAGCAGCCGCTTGCGCCTGAAGTTCCCGCCGGGCTTCCTTCTTCGCTCCTCGAACGCCGTCCGGATATTCGTCAAGCGGAGCAGCGATTGATCGCTGCCAACGCGCGCATCGGCGTGGCCAAAGCCGCGTACTTTCCCCAAATCACTTTGACGGCCTCGGGTGGATTTCAAAGCTCCACTCTGGCCGAACTCTTTACCGGCCCGGCGGGGCTGTGGAGTTTTGGCGCGGCGTTGACGCAGCCGATTTTTAATGGCGGCAGAATCCGTTCGAACGTGAGATTAACAAAGGCCCAGCAGGAAGAAGCGCTGCTCGTTTACCAGCGCACCATCCAGCAAGCATTCCGCGAAGTGTCCGACGGACTCGTCGCATATCGCAAAAATCAGGAATTCCGCAAACAGCAGGAGCTGCTCACGCAATCAGCGCGCGAGGCGGCGCGCCTTTCCGGCGTGCGTTATCGCGCCGGCCAGACCAGCAATTTGGAAGTTCTCACCAACGAAACGAACCTCTTCGCCGCAGAGCTGCGGTTCGCGCAGGCGCAGTTGAACGAACGTCTGGCACTGGTTCAGCTCTACCGCGCGCTCGGCGGCGGATGGCAGCAGCGGTAACTTCAGCGCGCAATTTTCGCGGCCTCATCGGTGGGAGGTAGAGCCATGCGTCTTTTCATTCTTGGCGCCAACGGTCTCGCGAGCTGAGCGAAATCGGAAGCCTTCCTTCGCGCATCGTCTTACAGCGTCCGCAACAGCTTCTCGGCCTGCAGCGCACCTTCCGGCGAGTCCTCGTGCTTGAAAAACACGAAGACGTCGCCACGCTGGGTGAGTTGCTTGACCCTCCGCGCGAGTTTTCTGCGATCTACGACGGAATACTTTTTCTTTCGCATTCGCAAGTAGGAAAAGCCGGCGGTGCGGATGTCCGGCGCTTTCGGCGTGACGGTCTCTGCTGGGCAGTGCGCGGCGCAAGACTCCCGCAACATCGTGTAAACCTCTTCACAAAACCAGGAGGGATGCCGGAATTCAAATACTGTGCGCAGGTGAGTGGGCAAATCGCGTAGAAATTTCTCGAACCGTGGCAAGTCCAATTTGAAATTCGGCGGCAATTGGAACAGGACTGGCCCAAGTTTGCGAGCATCAAAGAGCGGCTGCAGAGCGGAAACAAATTTCGACAGCGGCTCGGCCGTATTCTGCAAACGCCGAAAATGAGTGATCGCGTGGTGCGCCTTGACGGCGAACTGGAAGTCGGACGGAGTGGCTGCAATCCACTTTGCTGAGAGATTTGCGGTGAGAAGCCTTCGAAAGGTGTAGTTCACCTCGACGGCGTTCAAGCACGTGGCGTAGTAGGTGAGAAACTTGTCCGGACCGAGTTTTTCTGGATAAAAGCGCGGCCTCCAGCTCGGGTACGCCCAGCCGGATGTCCCTGCGTACAATTTCCCCACAGTGCTCTCATTTTACAGGTAAGAATGTGAGTCGCGGAATGCCTCGTCAGAATTACATCGGGGGGCGGGTGGCCCACCCTTCTCCTCCGAATTCTTCTTGACGAGAACACACGACGAGAGGATATCACTGCAGTAGTTCACCGAGGAGTGAAACAGCGGAGGTTTGCGCTTGTCGTTTTATGGTTTTGGTTTTTGGGGTGCCCCATTCCTTTGCGCGGCTTTTGCGCAAAGGGTGGGGCCTTTGGTTGTCCAATGGAATTCGAGTCTAAGTGGAATGAATTGGTAGGGGCGAGTGGATTTGCTGCTGGGAGTCCGCCGCAGCCTCCGGCGCAG
>DASYRO010000385.1:0-6685 GCA_036004385.1 Candidatus Acidiferrales bacterium | reverse complement strand
AGCCGAACAGCGGCGACTTCCTCGTCAAACTCAAGCACAAACGGAAACGCTCTCTGGAAGAGATCGTCGATGATCTGCGGGAAAAGATCAAGCAGTCCGAGCCGATGGTAGAGATCGAATTTCCCAGCATGATTGAGGACTTGATCGGCGACCTTTCCTATTCGCCACAGCCCGTGGAAATCAAGGTCTTCAATGATCAGTATGAAGTCGCAAAGGAATTCGCTAAAGAAATTGAAGAGTGGCTGCCCAAGGTAAAAGGCACCGTGGACGTGCGCAATCGCACACTGGTGATCGGCCCATCGGTGAATTTCCGCGTGAACCTCGAAAAGGCCCAGCGCGCGGGCTTTACCGTGGGCGACGTGGCGGAAATCGAATCCGTAGTCTTGGAAGGTCAGGTGGCCACAAAGATGATCAGCGGACAGCGGCTGATCGGCATCCGCGTGCGCTATCCCGCGAAATACCGCACCACTGTGGATGAACTGAAGGGACTTCTGCTGACGTCGTCCAACGGAACGACGATGCCGCTCTCGAGCATTGCCGACGTGGAAATGGAGGAAGGCACGACAGAGATCCGCCGCGAAAACCTGCGCAACAACGCTACCGTCACGGCGCAACTCTCTGGACGGGACCTCGGCTCCGTAATGGGTGACATCCAGAAACGCCTGCCCAAGGAACTCAAGATTCCGCCGGGTACGGAAATCGAGTACGGCGGTCTGTACCACATCCAGCGCGAGTCATTTGTGGGACTGACCCAGGTGCTGCTCGCGTCGATTCTGCTGATCTTCGTGATCCTGGTATTTGAGTTCCGTTCGTTCTCGCATCCCATCGCCATACTCGTGGCCACGCTGTTGTGCTCGTTCGGCGCGCTGCTGGCGCTCCTCGTCACGCGGCAGACGCTAAACATCTGTTCCTTCATGGGCGCCATCATGGTGGTCGGCATCGTGCACAAGAACGGCATCCTCATGCTCGACGCGGAGCAGATATTTTCTGCGCGCGGGCTGCCGTTGCGCGACGCCATCTACGAGGCCGGCCGCCGCCGTCTGCGCCCCATCCTGATGACCGCGCTGGCCACCATCGCCGGCATGCTGCCGCTGGCGCTCAATGTCGGCGCCGGGGCACAGCTTTTGCAACCGCTAGCCATCGCCGTCATCGGCGGCGTGGCCGTCTCCATGGTGCTCTCGCTGCTCATCACTCCCGTGCTCTACTTCCGCCTGCGCCACCGGGGACTGTAACCATTTGCGGCGCCGATGCCGCGCGTTGACGCCGCCGTGCGCGCGGCCTAAGATGCTCGCGCAACGCGGGCGTGCGCAACATGCTCGGAAAGACAATCTCGCACTACCTTATTAAGGAGCAGCTTGGAGCCGGCGGGATGGGTGTGGTCTACCGCGCGCGCGATGCACGTTTGGGCCGCGACGTTGCGCTGAAGCTTCTCCCGGCTGAGGCCATCGGCGATGCCGCCGCGCGCAGCCGCCTGGAACGCGAAGCGCGCACCGCGTCCGCGCTGAACCATCCGAATGTCTGCACTATCTACGATGTGGGCGAAGCGGAAGGCCAGGTGTACCTGGCAATGGAGTTTGTCGCCGGGCAGCCGCTTTCGCGCTCGATTCCCATCGAGGGCCTGCCGGAGGCAGGCGTGGTGCGCATCGGCGCGCAGCTTGCCGACGCGATTGACCACGCGCACCAGCAGGGCATCACGCACCGCGATTTGAAAACGGCCAACGTGATGCTGACGCCGGAAGGTCGCGCGAAAATTCTCGATTTCGGCCTGGCGGTTCGCAAGCATGCGAACCTGGGCGAAGTGACGCAATCTCGGGGCTCGCTCGCCGATGCGGGAGGAATTTCGGGCACGCTTTCCTACATGGCGCCGGAAGTTCTGCGCGGCCAGCCCGCGGATGCGCGCAGTGACTTGTGGGCACTCGGCGTAATTCTTTTCGAGATGTCCGCTGGCCATCTGCCATTTCGGGGAAACTCGGGATTCGACCTGACCTCTTCCATCCTGCGCGATGCGGCGCCGCCATTGCCGCAGAGCCTTTCGCCCAGCCTCGCGGGAATTATTCGCAAGTGTCTCGAGAAAGAGCCTGCGCAGCGCTACCAGCGCGCCGGAGAAGTTCGCGCGGCGCTGGAAGCGATCGGCCTGAGCACTGGGAAGATTCCTGTGGCACAAGCCCCGCGCGCGCAATCCGCGCGACGCAATGCAATTCTGGGTGTGGCTTCGCTGATTGTTGTTGGCGCGATTCTCGTCGCGCTGAACGCTGGCGGGCTGCGCGACCGCCTGCTCGGCCGCGCGACAGTGGCGCAAATCCGCTCGATTGCGGTGTTGCCGCTGGAAAATCTTTCCGGCGACTCCAACCAGGAATTCTTCGCCGACGGCATGACCGAGGCACTGATTACGGAGTTGTCTCAGTTAAGCGGTTTGGCGAAGGTAACCTCACGCACATCAGTGATGCAATACAAGCGCACGCGCAAAGGCGTTCCGCTCATCGGCCAGGAACTCGGCGTCGATGCGCTGGTGGAAGGCTCCGTGCAGCGGGCTGGGGACCGCGCGGCGATTACCGTGCAACTGATTGACGCGCGCGCCGACCGTCACCTCTGGGCGCGCACGTACGACCGCGACCTGCGCGATATTCTTGCTCTGCAACGGGAAGTAGCCCGGGCCATTGCCGGTGAGATTCAAGCCAAGCTTACTCCCGCCGAGCACGCGCGGCTGGCGGCCGTCCGTCCGGTCAACCCGGAAGCCTACCAACTTTGCCTGCAAGGTCGCTTCTATTGGAACAAGCGCAGCCCGGAAGGCTTCGAGCAAGCTATTCATTATTTCACCGAAGCCGTCGCAAAAGACCCAACCTACGCTCCGGCGTATGCGGGCCTTGCCGATTCCTACGGCCTGCTCGGCTTTTTCGGCTTCGGAAAAATCTCCGTGACGGAGGCGTTGCCACAGGCCCTCGCCGCGGCCGGCAAAGCCGTGGCTCTGGACGATTCATCCGCCGAAGCACATACCTCGTTCGGATTCGTCCTCATGCGCTACCAGTGGGATTGGGCCGGCGCGGAGCGCGAATTCCGGCGCGCTCTTGAATTGAATTCGGGCTATTCCCTGGCCCATCACTGGTACGCGCTCATGCTCATGTCCCTGGGACGCCGCGAGGAAGGCTATCGGGAAATTATGCGGGCTCGGGATCTCGATCCGGTCTCGGCAATTATCGCCACCGTTGCGGGCCTGCACTTTTATTACATTCGCGACTTTGACACCTTCAACGAATGGAACCGCAAAGCTCTGGAGATCGACCCCAACTTTGCCATCGCCGAATTGAACCTGGGCCGGGGCTACTTGCAGCAACAAAAATTCGACCAGGCCATCTCCCACATGGAGAAGGCCGTGAAAATCTCCGGCGATAGTCCTTTCTATCTCGGGCAGTTGGGACACGCGTATGCTGTGGCGGGCCGAAAGAGCGAAGCGCTGAAAATCTTGGAGCGGTTGAAAAAAGAATCTAGACCGGGCTATCTTTCATATCCCATCGCAGAAACCTACCTTGGCCTCGGCAATAAGGAACAGGCGCTGGCCTGGCTCGAACGCGCATACCAGGAACGATCCGGCTGGATCCTCTACGTTAAGGTCGAGCCGAAACTGGATCCGCTGCGTACCGACACGCGCTTTCAGGAATTGATGCGCCGCATGAATTTCCCGCAATAAGGGAGACCTACCGATGGAACGCAGAAATTTTCTTCGCACGAGTCTGATTGGCGGCGTGGCGCTGGCAAGCGGAGCGGCGCGCCTGGAGAGCAATGCTGCAACGGAAAACGCCGCGGCGTCGCAAGCGCCGCTGACCCCGCGCTCGTTCGAGATGGAAGAAATCACCGTCGCCGAATTGCAGCGCGGCATGGAGACGGGGAAATTTACGTCGCGCGCGATCACGGAGCGCTACCTGGCGCGCATCGAGCAGCTCGATAAACAAGGCCCTGCGTTGCGGTCTATCCTGGAAACGAATCCCGATGCACTGACCATTGCGGATGCGCTTGATCAGGAACGCCGCGCCAAAGGCCCGCGCGGGCCACTGCATGGAATTCCTGTCCTCTTGAAAGACAACATTGACACCGCCGACCGTATGACCACGACCGCCGGTTCGCTGGCGCTGGAAGGCTCGATTGCGCCGCAGGATTCCGGCGTCGCGAAGAAATTGCGCGCGGCGGGAGCCGTGCTCATCGGCAAAGCGAATCTCAGCGAATGGGCCAACATCCGCTCCGAGCACAGCTCCAGTGGCTGGAGCGGACGCGGCGGGCAGTGCCGCAATCCGTACGCGCTGGACCGCAATCCGTGCGGCTCGAGTTCCGGCTCGGGCGTTGCCGTCAGCGCAAATCTTGTGCCCGTGGCCATCGGCACGGAAACCGACGGCTCGATTGTTTGTCCCTCGAATGCCAACGGCCTTGTGGGCATCAAGCCAACGGTTGGCCTCGTAAGCCGCGCGGGCATCATTCCCATTTCTCACAGCCAGGACACGGCTGGCCCGATGACGCGCACCGTCGCCGATGCGGCCGTGCTGCTCGGCGCAATTGCCGGCGAAGATTCGCGCGATGCCGCGACGTCGGCGGCTGCAGGAAAAATTTCTAGCGACTACACGAAGTTTCTCGATTCCAACGGCCTGCGTGGAGCGCGGCTGGGCGTGGCGCGGAAGTTTTTCGGGTTTCACGCCGAAGTGGACAAACTCATGGAAGCCGCGCTCGCCGAGTTGAAAAAGCAGGGCGCCGTGCTCGTGGATCCCGTCGAGATTCCAACGGACAAGGAATTCGGCGAGGCGGAATTGCTCGTGCTGCTCTACGAATTGAAAGCCGATCTGAACGCGTACCTGAAATCACTGGGAACAAACGCGCCCGTAAAGACGCTCGCGGAAATTATCGCCTTCAACGAAAAGCACCGCGAGCAGGAGATGCCCTACTTCGGGCAGGATTTGTTCGTCAAAGCGGAAGCAAAGGGGCCGCTGACCAGCAAAGAATATGTAAGCGCGCTGACCAAAAATCGGCGGCTGTGCCGCGAGAAGGGCATTGACGCGGCGATGAACAAACACAAACTCGACGCCATTGTCGCGCCCACCGGCGGCCCGGCGTGGGTGACGGACCTCGTCAACGGCGACCATTTTTCCGGCGGACTTTCCGGCCCGCCGGCTGTGGCCGGTTATCCGCACATCACCGTGCCAGCGGGTTACATGCGCGGCCTGCCCGTGGGGATTTCCTTCACCGGCCGCGCGTGGAGCGAAGGCGTGCTCATCCGGCTGGCCTACGCATTCGAGCAAGTCACGCGCGTACGCAAGCCGCCGAAATTCCGGCCGACAGCGGACCTGTAACTGGCGCAATGCGCTTGCATCTTATTTCGATGTGAACAACCGATCGAGGGCGGCGTGTTTTAGAAGGCCGTCCAGCGACTTCGTGCCGAACAAGCGCTGCATTTCCTCTTCGTCGAGCCAAAATTCGCGGTGCTGAATAGGGAGCGGCGAAAAGCGAAAAACGTAAACCGCTTTATCGAGCAAGCCGGGCGGGCGATCCGCTGCTTCTTTGGGCACCAATCGGTAGGGGTCAAATTGCGCAATGAATGCAAGCGAGTGTGTTTCGTCATTCACGACGACAGAACCCGCGAGCCGATTGTTGAACTGTTCTGGATCGCAAGCCCTATTCTCCTGTGACACCAATGATTGCTGGGGATCAGTCGCCGAATACTGTTCACGTATTCAGCTCGAATGGTGTCTGATGGAGGGGGATAAATCTGAGTTTCAACGTCACGCACAGGGTCGTAGAGCGCTATCTCCATGGGATGCGTCGGCGCGAAGTGGACCTGGCACTTCTGATACACGAACAGCCCGGAGCGAAACGCAGCCAAATAGCGGCCACATAATGTCTTCTTCAGCGCCAAGTCTTCGGACAGAACCAGGAGACACCCGGCAGACGGATTTAAATGAGTATGGAGAAAATATGATCCCGCCTGCTGCACGATACTGAGTGCAGAGCCCATGCAATCAACGGGAACACCTTTGAAGGAGGCTTCAATCTTCTTCAGCGCGACATCTTTCCAGGTATGGTGTTTCCTGTCGTACCGTCCCAAGAAGAGTGGTGGCGACAGCAATCCTGAGCCGTCGTCCACATAGTACGCGATGGCGAAGTTTGCGTCGTTGTCCAGGACGGCAAAACTGGTAATTGGCTTCTGCCAAATTCCCGACGATGATCCGACGGGAATCCGGTGCTCGCGGAGTACGTCCAAAAGCGTTTGCGCAAAAGGAGAGCTGCTGGTCGCGATCAGCAAGGCGACCAGTGTAGAAATTGCGAATCTGGAAGCAGTCGCCACCTATGACTACACCTGGTTGGCTTTTTCGGGATTAATCTTCCATTCCTGCAAGGCCTTCTTGACGACCGAAGCTTCGATTTTTTTCTCGCGGAGCAATTCAACGAGCGCGGCATAGGCGATGTGGCGCGCATCCACTTCGAAGAAGTCGCGCAGCGCGGCGCGGTTTTCGCTGCGTCCGAATCCGTCGGTGCCGAGCAGCGCCGGCGGGCGCGGGAACCATCGTGAAACCATCGCTGGCAGCGACTTCAGGTAATCCGACGCGGCAACGAATACGCCGGGCGCATCGGCGAGGGACTGGCTGACATACGGCATGCGCGGTTTTTCCGCGGGGTGGAGGCGGTTCCAGCGTTCCGCGTCGAGGGC
>DASYRO010000384.1:0-4100 GCA_036004385.1 Candidatus Acidiferrales bacterium | reverse complement strand
GTCACCTTTCCCGCGCTCATCGGCCTGCGGGCGGCCATGGATCTGATTCTTACCGGCCGCACAATTTCCGCAGCGGAAGCCAAACAGCTTGGCTTGGTCACGCGCGTCGTCCCCGATGACGCGCTCGCCGCAACGGTGGACTCGTTGCTGAAGGAAATCGGTGGTCTAAGCTCTGCCGTGCTGAAGATGACTCGCCGCGAGCTGTGGGAGCGCTCCGGTTTGGATTTCGATAAGAGCCTGGGCGACGCCGAGCAGACCTATCTTGAGGAACTGATGCAGACCGAGGATGCGCAGGAAGGCATCCGCGCGTTTCTTGAAAAACGTTCCCCCGTTTGGCACGGAAGATGAACGCAAAGCTCGAAACTCGCAAATCGAAGCTGGTTTCCATGCGCGAGGCCATCGCCGAGCACGTGCCCAACGGCTCGATGGTCCTGCTCGGCGCGCAGCTTGAGCCGATGATTCCGTTCGCCGCGGGTCACGAGCTCATCCGTCAGTCGCGCCGCGACCTCACGTTAGTGGGGCCGATTTCCGACATTCTCTTTGACCAGATGATCGGCGCGGGCTGCGTCGCTCGCACGATGGCCGCATGGATCGGCAATGTCTCCGCCGGCGTTGGCTACTGCTTCCGCCGCGCCGTTGAGCAGAATATTCCGCGCCCTCTGGCTACCGTGGACTATTCGAATTTCACTCTCGCGCTCGGCCTGCACGCCGGCGCGATGGGCGTTCCCTTCATGCCCACTTATTCGACGATGGGAAGCGACCTGCTCGCCAAGAACGGCAATCTCCGCGAGTTCAATTCGCCGGTGAACGAAGAAAAACTCATCGCCGTGCGCGCGCTGCGGCCGGATGTGGCCATTATCCACGTGCAGCGGGCTGATGAATTCGGCAACGCGCACCTGTGGGGTTCGCTCGGCGTGGCCGTGGACGGCGCGCGCGCCGCGCGAAAAGTCATCGTCATCGCGGAAGAAATCGTCGCGCCGGAGGTGATCGCCTCCGACCCGAACCGGACGTTGATTCCCGGCTTTCTCGTCGCCGCCGTCGTGCATGAGCCGTGGGGCGCGCATCCTTCGCCCGTGCAGGGCTACTACAATCGCGACCATGCGTTTTTCTCCGAGTATCACGAGCAATCGCGAGCGCTGAAGGACTTCGAGCAGTGGCTGCAGAAGTGGGTCCTCGGAGTGAAGGACCGCAGGGAATATATGGATTTACTCGGCGCTTCCCGCGCCGATTCGCTGAGCGTAACGCAACACGCCCTGGCCGCGGCCGCGGACTTCGGCTACTGAAGATTAACTTGGGATAGATTGATGACTGACAATTTTGAAATCTCGCCCCGCGATGTCAAGCAGCGCCTGGACCAGGGCGAGAAAATATTTCTCGTCGATGTGCGCCAGGATTGGGAGCATCAACACTGCCGCATTGAAGGATCGACGCTGGTGCCGCTGCAGACGATCGAATCTAGTCTGGCGCTGTTCGAGGGAGCAAAAGAAGTAGTGGTCTATTGCCATCATGGGGTGCGCAGTCTGAATGCCGTCGTCTGGTTGCGCCAGCAAGGCATTCCGGCGCGGTCAATGTCCGGGGGGATCGCGCGCTGGTCGGAAGAAATTGACCCGACGGTTCCACGCTACTAATCGCACAGGCTTGAAGACTGACATCGTGACCAAGGAAATCATCAAACTCAAAGTGAACGGGGAGGCTTACGAGCTCGCCGTGCTGCCGAACAAGCTGTTGCTCGACGTGCTCCGGGAGGACCTCGGCCTGACCGGCACGAAGCGCGGCTGCGACGATTCCTCCTGCGGCTGCTGCGCCGTGCTGGCCGACGGCGTGCCGATGCTGGCCTGCGTGGCGCTTGCCGCGAGCTATCAGGAGTGCGAACTCACCACGGTAGAAGGCCTGGGTGCGCTCGACGCGTTGCATCCGGTGCAGTCAAGTTGGGGCGATGCGGGCGGCGCGCAGTGCGGTTTCTGTACGCCGGGCTTTCTAATTTCTACCAAGGCACTTCTCGATCGCAATCCCAATCCGTCGCTGGAAGAGATTCGCGAAGCGCTTTCCTCGAATCTTTGCCGCTGCACGGGCTACATGCAGATTTACGAATCGGTGAAACTGGCCATCGAGCGCGTGGCCGCTGCCAAGGGCGCCGGGGCGGGGAGCTGACATGGCCGACCACTCCATCATCGGCAAGCCGCTGGCAATGGTCGAATCCGGCGAGAAGGTCACTGGCATCGGCAAATATGCCGACGATCTTGCCGTGCCGGGAATGCTCATCGGCCGCATTTTGCATTCGCCCCATGCGCACGCCGTCATACGCTCGATTGACACGTCTGCCGCCGAAGCGCTTCCCGGCGTGAAGGCCGTCGCTACCGGCAAGGATGCGCCCAAGCCTTACGGCATTCTGCCCATCGGTCACGATGAATGCGTTTTCGCTACCGACAAGGCGCGCTACATCGGTGACAACGTAGCCGCCGTTGCCGCGACGTCCGCGGAAATCGCCGAGCAAGCGCTCGACCTGCTCCGCGTGGATTACGAAGTCCTTCCGGCGTGGTTTGATCCGCTGCTCTCCATGGAAGCCACGGAGCACTGGCTCTTCGCCGATAAGCCTCGCAACATCGAGAAAGAGTATCACCACAATTTCGGCAGTGTGGAGGAAGGCTTCGCGCAGGCCGCGTTCGTCCGCGAGCAGCGTTATTACGCCGGCGAAGTCAATCACGCTGCGATGGAGCCGCACGCCACGCTGGCCATCTGGGAACCCGACGGACGTCTCACCGTGTACTCCTCGACCCAGGTGCCGTATTACCTGCATCGCACGCTCGCCGAAGTCCTGGAAATGCCCATGAGTCAGATCCGCGTCATCAAGCCGCTCGTCGGCGGCGGATTCGGCGGCAAGAGCGAAGTGATCCCCATCGAAATTGCTGCCGGCGTTCTGGCGAAAAAAGCCAAGCGCCCGGTGAAAATCACATACACGCGCGAGGAAGTTTTCTACGCGCATCGCGGCCGCCCCATTACCGTTATGGATTTGAGGGTGGGCCTGACGCGGGAGGGGAGAATCACCGCCGTCACCGCGCGAGTCGTGCAAGACGGCGGCGCGTATTGCGGCTACGGCCCGGTCACCGTGCTCTATTCCGGAGCGCTGCTCGGCGCACTCTACGACATTCCCAACGTGCGCTTCGACGGCTATCGCGTGCTCACCAACAAGCCGGCGTGCGGCGCCATGCGCGGCCACGGCACGGTAAACGTCCGCTTCGCGTTTGAATCCATGCTCGACGATCTGGCTCATGATGCCGGAATGGATCCGGCCGAAGTTCGCCGCCGGAATCTTTTGCAAGCGCCGTGCATTACTGTCAATGGACTGCGCGTCACCAGCTACGGCTTGCCGGAGTGCATTGAAAAAGTTGTGGAACGCTCCAGCTGGAATGAAAAGTTCGGGAAGCTTCCGTACGGGAGGGGCATCGGCATCGCGTGCAGCCACTACGTCAGCGGCGCTGCGAATCCCATCATCCGCTCGAACATTCCGCACACCACCGTGCACATCAAGATTGATCGCGATGCCGCCGTCACCGTCTATACCGGCGCGTCGGAAATCGGCCAGGGCTCAGACACGATGCATGTGCAGATTGTGGCGGAAATCCTAGGCGTCCGCCCCGAGCGCATCAAACTAGTCGCCGCGGATACCGAGCTGACGCCGATTGACCTGGGCAGCTACTCCAGCCGCGTCACGTTCATGGCCGGCAACGCGTGCCTCGAAGCCGCAAAAAATATGCGCGCACAGATACTGGAAGCCGTCGCCGCGAAGTACAAACTTGATGTGGCCTTGCTTGAGCTGCGCGATGACCACCTGATTTCCGTGGATGATTCGCGGCTGCGCCTCACATTTGACGAAGCGATCGCCGCAGCGCTGGAATTCCGCGGCGCGTTCGTTGCCAAGGGCACCTACGCGCCGCCTGAAGAATCCCGTGGCGGCAAATTCAAAGGGGCCGGCGTCGGCCCGTCGCCTTCCTACAGTTACAGCGCGCAGACCGTCGAAGTCAGGGTGGACACCGAGACCGGACAGGTGCAGGTCGAGAAAATCATCGCCGCGCATGATTGCGGTCGCGCGCTCAATCCGC
>DASYRO010000383.1:0-6164 GCA_036004385.1 Candidatus Acidiferrales bacterium | reverse complement strand
TTCAGCCCGCCGCGCCGTCGGTCGACCGCAGCACGCTGCTCATCGAGCCGGTAAAGCGCGGACTGATGCTGCGGCAGGTGCGCGGCCCCGGCAATCTCGTGCCGGAAGAAATCCGCTGGATTCCGGCCGTGACGCAAGGGCGCGTGGAGCGGCGGCTCGTGCTGCCCGGCACCACCGTCAAGTCGGACACAATTATCCTGGAGCTGAGTAATCCGGACGTCGAGCAATCATTTGTAGACGCGCAGTTGCAGCTCAAGGCCGCGGAAGCGGACACGAAAAATCTGCGCGCGCAACTGGACACCGATCTTCTCAACCAGCGCGCCGTGGCCGCCACGGTGCTCTCCGACTATCGCCAGGCCAAGCTGCAAGCAGAGGTGGACTCGCAGCTCGCCAAAGAAGGCTTGCAATCCGATCTGTTGCTGAAGAAGTCCGTGCTGCGCGCGGAGGAGTTGAAGACGCGCAATGAAATCGAAGAGCAACGCCTGGCGGTCCGCGAAGAAAGCGTGAAGGCACGGTTGGCTGCGCAGCAAGCGCAAGTGGATCAGAAACGCGCTCTCTACGATCTGCGCAAGAAGCAACTGGATTCGCTCAAGGTACGCGCGGGCGTGGACGGCACGCTGCAATTGCTTCCGGTGGACGTCGGACAGCAGGTGACCATCGGCGCGAATCTCGCGCGCGTGGCCAATCCGCACCGGCTCAAAGCGGAAATCCGCATCGCGGAAACGCAGGCCAAGGATGTGCTCATCGGGCAGGTGGCTTCGATTGACACGCGCAATGGCGTGGTGCCCGGACGCGTGACACGCATCGATCCGAGTGTGCAGAACGGCACGCGCACAGTGGATGTGACGATGGAGGGCCCGCTGCCCTCCGGCGCCGTCCCGGACTTGAGCGTGGACGGCACGATCGAACTCGAGCGCCTCCCCGACGTGATGTACATCAGCCGTCCGGTGCAGGGACAGGCCAACAGCACCGTGGGGCTCTTCAAGGTCAGCGAAGATGGCTCGGAAGCGGTGCGCGTGCAAGTGAAGCTCGGACGCTCGTCGGTCACCACGATTGAAGTTCTGGAAGGGCTGAAAGTGGGCGACCGCGTGATTCTTTCCGACATGTCCGCGCAGGACGCCGTCAACCGCATCCGCTTGCAGTAGAAGTTTTTCGCCGCGCGAGCATGTTCCCGGTCCCCTTTTGGAGGCGCCATGGATGTCTTCTGGCAGGACCTGAAATACGGCGCGCGGATGCTACTCAAGAATCGCGGCATAACCGCAGTTGCTGTGCTCACACTCGCGCTCGGCATCGGCGCAAACACCGCAATCTTCAGCGTCATCGAAGCCGTCCTGCTTCGCCCCCTTCCATTCCACGATCCGGATCGCTTGGCGTTTGTCTGGGAAAACAAACTTGCTCGTGGCCGCAAGACGAATGTCGTCGGCTCTGCGAACTTCATGCGCTGGCAGGAATGGAACCACTCGTTTGAGCGTTTGGGAGGATTCGTCGAGCGGGCCGCCAATGTCACCGATGCGGGAGAGCCCGAGCGCGTACCCGTCGGTCTGGCGACTCCGGAATTTTTCACGACGCTGGGCGCGAGCGCGGCAAAGGGCCGAACCATCGCTGCCGAAGACGGAAAGCCCGGCGCGCAGCAAGTTGTCGTGCTGAGCGACGGCTATTGGAAGCGGCGCTTCGGAGCCGACCCGGGCATCGTGGGCAAGTCGCTCACACTGAACGGTCGCAAGCAAATAATTGTTGGAGTCATGCCCGCTGAATTTCGAGGGCTGCTGACGGTGGACCTGTGGGCGCCAGTCATTCTGAATGAAGAATTGCGCAACGCTCGCGGCCGCTGGATGTTTGTCGTGGGCCGGCTGAAGCCGGGAGTCACTCTCCAGCAAGCGCAAGCGGAAATGGATGGAATTGCTCAGCGAACGCGAGAAGAACTTCCAGAATTTGACGCTGGCTGGGGCGTAAGTGTCGTTCCCATGGGCGAGCAATTGACCGGTGATATCAGAGTCGCGTTGTTCGTTTTGGTCGGCGCCGTGGGACTGGTCCTCTTAATTGCATGCGCCAACGTGGCCAATTTGCTGTTAGCCCGCGCTGCGGCGCGCGAGCGGGAGCTTGCCATCCGCGCGGCGATGGGTGCCGGGCGCGCACGGCTGGTGCGGCAATTGCTCACCGAGTGCATGCTGCTCGGCTTGATGGGCGGAGCTGCCGGACTTCTGCTGGCGACATGGAGCGTAGAAGGGTTGCAGAGCATTCTGCCCGTGGATTTGGCGCGCTTCACAACCATTCAATTGAATCCGCAGGTCATGCTGTTCAGCATTCTCTTGTCGCTAGCCACCGGATTGTTGTTCGGAGCCGCGCCGGCGTTGGCCGTCGCTCGTCCGGCGCTTCAGGAATCGCTCAAAGAAGGCGGGCGAAGCAGCGGCGCCGTAGCGCGGTCATGGGTTCGAAACAGCTTGGTAGTGTCAGAGGTGGCGCTTTCGCTCATGCTGCTCGCTGGCGCGGGTCTCTTGCTGCAGAGCTTTTCGCGTCTGCGTAGCGTCGACGCCGGATTCAATCCGGAAAACTTGCTCACTCTGCAGATTTCGCTCCCGGGTTCCAAATATCCCGAAGGCCATCAACAGTCCGAATTCTTCCGTCGCGCGGTCGAACAGATTGAGAATTTGCCAGGCGTGAATTCGGCGGGGGCAATCAATTGGCTGCCCATCAGCGGATTGGGTGCTGCTACGTCATTTCGTCTTGGCGACCGTCCGGCCCCGCCGGCAGGAGAGGAACCCGTAGCGGACGTGCGCATGGTCACGCCGGACTGGTTCCGTGCCATGGGTGTTGCGCTGCGCAGTGGCCGCGTCTTCGATTCGCACGATTCAGCGAAAGCTCCCGTGGTTGTCGTCATCAACGAAGCCATGGCCCGGCTTCATTGGCCCGGCGGCGATCCCCTGGGCAAGCACATCATTATGGAGTGGGGTCCCACATATAACGCGGAAATTGTTGGCGTCGTCGCGGATGTCCGCTTCCAGTCGCTCAATCAGCCCGCGCGCCCCGTACTTTACTGGCATCAGGAGCAACTGCCGAACATCTTTATGACCATTGTGGTCCGTTCGAGTCAGGGTCCCGCGCAATTAACCGCCGCCGTACGATCCATCATTGCGTCCATCGATCCGCTGCAGCCGGTGGCGAAGGTTCAGGTCATGGAGCAAGTACTGGCAGACTCGCTCAATCAGCCGCGCTTCACCATGCTGCTCCTTGGTATTTTCGCGGGCATCGCCGTGACGCTGGCCGTCGTGGGCATCTACGGAGTGCTGTTCTACAGCGTCAGCCAGCGAACACATGAAATCGGCATCCGCATGGCTCTCGGCGCGCAAAAGTTCGACGTGCTGAAGATGGTTGTCGGCCAGGGCATGACGCTCACCTTGCTCGGCGTAGTGATCGGATTGGCATCCGCGCTGGCGGTATCACGGTATCTCCGAACCCTGCTCTTTGAGGTTCAGCCGACGGATCCGGTTACTTACGCAGGTGTCGCCGCACTGCTGGCGATGGTGGCGCTGGTGGCGTGCTACATTCCCGCGCGACGCGCCACGCGCGTGGATCCTATGGTTGCCCTGCGGTACGAATAGCGCCCGGACGCAACAAACTGAGCGGAATTTTTCGCTGGGTAGTGATGTCGCCGTCTACGTCGCGGATCTGCAGAGATATGCGCGGGTCGGCGGGATTCCAATCAATTTCAACAACGCCAAAGTTGTCGCCGACGTTCATGGTGGCGACGCGGTGCCGGTTGGGTTCCTGCGGACGCCACTTTTCATGATGTGCCTTGTTCAGCCCGCTGGAGGTCAGATCGAAAAGCGGATAGCCCACGCCGCCGTCCATCATGGAGAGTTCCGCGAGATGACGGTCGCCGCTCAGAAAGAGCACGCCGCGCGCGTCCGTCGCGCAAATGAGTTGGAAGAGTCGCTGCCGCTCCAACGGGAGATTGGCCCATGTTTCCCAATGATGGTCTTCGGGGATCACTTGAATGCTGGAAACGAGCAAGCGAATTTCCGCGGGGAGGCGAAGCTGGGATTCCAGCCATTTCCATTGTTCCGCGCCGAGCATGGTTTTTGCGGGATCGGGGTCGGGGAGGTAGCGACCTTCGTCTTCGGAAAAATTGCCGCGCTTGAGCGCGCTGCGGTTAAAGCGCATGTCGAGCAGAATAATCTGCACGCGCATCCCTTGCGGCCCGAACACTTTCGCGTCGTAAATTCCCGAGCGCGTGCGGCGTGGCGAGTCCTTGGGCTCGCCGAGGAAGTCAAGGAAGTCGGCGCGAAATTCATCGCGGCGCTGGAAATCCCCGCCGCCGTCGTTGGCGCCGAATTCGCCGTCGTCCCAGATGGCCAGCAGCGGCACCGCGCGCCGGAGACGCGCAAATCCGGGAATCGCACTCAGTTTTGCGTACGCCGCCACACGGTCGGAATGCTTTTCCCAGCCGTCGTTCACATACACGATGTCGCCGATAGCCAGAAAAATGTCCGGCTTCGCCGCGAGGATGCTATTCCAAATCGGCTGCGGTTCATTCTGGTCGGCGCAGGAGCCGAACACAACGCGCCGCAGCGGCTTCCCGCCTTGCTGTCCGATGGCCGCGAGACCGCAAGCGAGCAGCAGGGCGAGCGTCAGAAACAGAATTCGTTTTCGTATCGGCAGCATGGATTCGCCGCGCCGTGTTCCGCAGGCGTTCATGCCACAGCATAGCGTAACGCGCCGGTCTTGATAAGATAGGATGCTCTCGAACGATGCGACTTGCCGACTCATCCGCGCCGCGAATTCTGATCGCCGACGACCAGCCCGACGTGCGCGAAGCCCTGCGCATGCTGTTGAAGAGCGAAGGCTGCCAGACGGAAACGGTTTCTTCCCCCGCGGGGCTGCTCGACGCCGTGGAGCACGCCGAGTTCGACGCCGTGCTCATGGACCTGAACTACGCGCGCGATACCACCTCCGGCGAAGAAGGACTCGACTTGCTCACGCGCCTGCAGATGCTGGACGGCACGCTGCCGGTCATCGTCATGACAGCGTGGGGCAGCGTCGAGTTGGCGGTGGAAGCCATGCGCCGGGGCGCGCGTGACTTCATCCAGAAACCCTGGGAAAATCCGCGGCTACTGAGCATCGTCAAAACGCAAATCGAGCTGGGCCAGGCGCTGCGCCGCAGTCATCGCCTGGAGGCGGAAAACCGGCTATTGCGCGCCGAAGGCCGGCCCATGCTCATCGCCGAATCGTCGGCGATGCGCCCGGTGCTCGACCTGATAGCCCGCGTCGGTCCGTCGGACGCCAATGTGCTCGTCACCGGCGAGCACGGCACGGGCAAGGAAATCGTGGCCAAGACGCTGCATGCGCTTTCCGGGCGCTCCGGCAAAACGATGGTCACGGTCAACGTCGGCGGGCTGGCCGAGGGCGTTTTTGAAAGCGAGTTGTTCGGTCACGTGCGCGGCGCGTTTACCGATGCGAAGACAGACCGCGTGGGCCGCTTCGAAATGGCCGAAGGCGGCACGCTCTTCCTCGACGAAATCGCCAATATTTCTCCCGGGCTGCAGGCCAAGCTGCTGCGCGTGCTCGAATGCGGCGAAATGGAACGCGTCGGCTCCAGCAAGACCCGGCGCATGGACGTGCGCATCCTCTCCGCGACGAACGCCGACTTGGGGGAAGAAGTCTCCGCGGGACGCTTTCGGCAGGACCTGCTCTTCCGCTTGAACACGATTGAAATTCATCTGCCGCCGCTGCGCGAGCGCCGCGAGGATATTCCGCTGCTGGCCATGCATTTTCTGCGGCAGGATGCGCAACGCTATCGCAAGGTCCTGACGGGCTTCGACCCTCCAGCCATGCAGACGCTCGTCGAATACGCCTGGCCGGGGAACGTGCGCGAACTGAGTCACGCCGTCGAGCGCGGCGTGCTGCTGGCGCAAGGTACGATGGTGAAGTCCAGCGACCTCGGTCTCGCGGCAGCCGGAGGACGCGGCGCTGCGGGCGGGCCGCGCCTGGAGGAACTCCGCCTGGAGGATGCCGAGCGCCTGCTGGTGCAAAAAGCTCTGGGCCGCTGCGACGGCAACGTTTCCGCCGCGGCGAAAGCGTTGGGCCTCTCCCGTAGCGGACTCGACCGGAGGCTGCAGAAATTCGGGTTATGAGGAAGATCGGCCACGAGCGCCGGGTCACCAACA
>DASYRO010000382.1:0-5553 GCA_036004385.1 Candidatus Acidiferrales bacterium | reverse complement strand
CCAAGCCGAAGCACCTGATGCCATTCACGCGTTCACGCAAACGAAAGGCATTGCCGTGGAATTGCTCGTCAACAACGCGGGATTTGGCGCGTATGGTGAGTTCCATAGACTCTCACTCGCACGGCAACTCGAAATGGTGCGGGTGAATGTGAGCGCTGTGCTGCACCTGACGCATCTTTATCTGCCGGCGATGATCGAACGCCGTTCGGGCGACATTTTGATCGTCGCGTCCACCGCTGCGTTTCAGGGCGTCCCGTACATCGCCACCTACGCTGCGACAAAAGCCTTCGACCTGCACTTCGCTGAAGCCCTGTCGGAGGAGGTCCGCCCGTATGGCGTGCGCGTGTGCGCGCTTTGTCCCGGCTCGACGGCCACTGAATTCCATGCCGTGGCAGGACAGACCGTGAGCGGCTCGCGCACCAAGGAAAGCGCCGACAAGGTGGCGCAGGTCGGACTGGAAGCACTTGCTCGCGGAAAGAGTTACGTCATTTCCGGCGCTCACAACTACCTCAGCACACATTCGCAGCGTCTGGTGCCCCGACGGCTGGTCAATCGTATGGCTGGTAACTTATTCAGACCTAAGGATTTATCAGTACGCTGACAAGACTATTCTTCGACTCCCTTTTGCTGAGCCAATTTTTCAATCGCGCCCATATCTTCAAGAGTCGAGGTGTCGCCGGAGATGCCGCCTTTCTCCGCCAGTTCGCGGAGCAGGCGGCGCATGATTTTGCCGCTGCGAGTTTTGGGCAGTAGGTCGGCAAAGCGGATATCGGCAGGCCGCGCGATGGTACCGATAATGTGCGCGACGTGATCGCCGAGACCGGTCTGTAATTCCGCACTCGGGGTCTGTCCCGTGCGCAAGGTGACAAATGCCACGATGGCCTCGCCCTTGATGGGGTCGGGGCGTGCAACGACCGCGGCCTCCGCAACTGACGGGTGGCTGACCAGCGCGCTTTCAATTTCCATGGTGGAAAGCCGGTGGCCGGCCACTTTGATTACATCATCTACGCGGCCAAGAACCCATATATAGCCGTCTTTGTCGCACTGCGCGGCGTCGCCCGTAAAGTATTTCCCAGGGATGCGGCTCCAGTAGTCGCGGCGGTAGCGTTCGTCGTCACCATAGATGGTGCGCAGCATGGAAGGCCAGGGATTCTCAATGACAAGGTATCCGGTTTCGCCCGGCTTGACTGATTCGCCTTGCATGTTGACCACGCGCGCGGAAATCCCGGGCAACGGGAGCGTGGCCGAGCCGGGTTTGGTGGGTGTCGCGCCGGGCAGCGGCGAGATGAGAATGGAGCCGGTCTCCGTCTGCCACCATGTATCCACAATGGGGCACTGGCTGCGACCAATCACTTCGAAATACCACTTCCACGCTGCGGGATTGATGGGCTCGCCGACAGTTCCCAGCAGGCGAATCTTGGAAATGTCGTGGCCGTCCAGCCACTCCTTTCCCCAGGCCATCAACGAACGCACCGCGGTGGCCGAAGAATAGAAAATCGTCACGTTGTAGCGGTCTGCGATGCGCCAGAAGCGGTCGCGCTTGGGGTGGTCCGGGGCGCCTTCGTAAAGCACCACGCTGGCGCCGTTGGAGAGCGGGCCATAGACGATGTAGCTGTGCCCGGTCACCCAGCCGATGTCCGCCGTACACCAGTAGACGTCGTCGTCGCGCAGGTCGAAGACGTACTGCATGCTCCATGTGCACTGAACCAAGTAGCCCGCCGAAGTGTGTAGCACGCCCTTGGGCTTGCCGGTGGTACCGCTGGTGTAGAGGATGAACAGGGGATGTTCGGAATCCACGATTTCCGGTGGGCAAACCTCGGACTGGGTTTCCAATTGTTCGTGCCACCAGAGGTCGCGGCCCTGCTGCCAGGCGACGGGCTCGCCCGTTCGCCGGACGACTACCATGCGCTCGACAGTGGGACAGTTGGCAAGAGCCTCGTCGGCGGACTCCTTGAGCGGAATGACACGACCTCGGCGGTAGCCGCCGTCGGCGGTAATCAGCAGCTTGCATTTCGCGTCATTGATGCGGTCGGCCAGCGCCGGCGCGCTGAAGCCTCCAAAAACGACGTTGTGTACCGCGCCGATGCGCGCGCAAGCCAGCATGGAGATGGGCAGCTCCGGAATCATGGGCAGGTAAATGGCGACTACATCGCCCTTTTTCACGCCCAGATTGACCATGGCGTTGGCGAAGCGATTGACGAGGTCGCGCAGCTCGCAGTAGGTCAGCTCCAGTGTCTTGCCGTCCTCGGCCTCCCAGAGAATGGCGGGTTTGTTGCCGTGCCTTTCGATGTGCCGGTCCACGCAGTTGTAGGCGACGTTCAGCTTTCCGCCAACGTACCACTGCGCGTGAGGCGGGTCCCACTGCAAAGTTTTTTCCGGCGCGGTAACCCATTCGATCAGGTTGCCCTGCTCGCCCCAGAACTCCTCCGGCTTGTCGAGCGCGTACAGATGCAAGGCTTCGTATTCCTTCATGGAGGCGACGCGCGCGCGGGAGACGAAGGCTTCCGGCGGAGGAATGGCGGCTTCGTTTAGAATCGTCGGATCAAATTCGCTCATGATCGCTCCACGACTGCGTATCGTCTTCCTTGTCTCCGCCTCGGCGGGAATAAGGAATCGCTCTTGCTCTTCTGTTCGGGCCGTAGACCTTCTAAGGTACGGAAGGCCAGCGTTCGGGTCAAGCGGCAGACGCAGCATTTAGGCATTGCTGAATCAGGGCACCCCCACACCTTGAGGGATGATGTCCAAACCACTGAAGCGAAAGGACTTGGCAACTTGATACCTTTCGTATCATCGTAACTCCTGTGGCCTCAGCGGGTTATGCGCTCGATCATGTGCCGACAGCCTCGTGGGCATCCCTGCCAGCATTCTGCCTTGGACGTATCTTCTCTAAGAAAACACACGGCGTAATATATTATCTAATAGACACACACCTGTCAAGCACGAATTCGCTCCGCCTTGCATCGCCGTCGGGAAACCGTCCGCAGGTGATAAGATGCGACGATGACCCCGCGCGAATACGAAGAGCAACTCCGCCGCGAAGGCTTCACGAACATTTTCGTCTGGCGGGACGCGCCGGGCGCATTTTACCCCGACCATACGCATGACGCGCTTTCCGCGCACATCATCCTCGAAGGCGAAATGACCCTGACTGTGAACGGCGAAACGCGCACCTACCGCGCCGGTGAACGCTGCGACGTACCCGCCGGAACCGTGCATTCCGCAGAAATGGGCCCGCAGGGGTACCGTTACATCATCGGAGAAAAATAACTTGGAGTGCGGAAGCTTGCTTCCGCCTTGATTTTTGTGCTTGCGAAAACCGGGTGACCGACTCAAGCAGGACCGATTTCATCGGGCTCAACCACGTAATCGTCACGAACCTTTACTCCCTTGCCGGTAAAACTCGCGATGGTCCGATACAGACCGGTGTTCGCGGTCCGTTCAAACCATGCTGCCGAACACCACGGATAATCCCGCGCCAAGCTGACCAAACCATGATGAATTGCGTTTTGATGAACGTAGCTGAGACGAGCGAAATATGATTTCTCAAATGTAATTCTCGAGTCCCAATACTCGAACCACACCTTTCGAGAAGGCGTTCGATCGAGGCGGTTGATTTCTCTGGCAGTAAGGGAATGCAATTCCTGTATTAGCGTACGCAGACTTGGCGCATCCCCCGGCGAGATGGCTACAAAGTGGTAATGGTTCGGAAAAACCGCCCAGGCCTGGAGTTTCCACGAATGCTTTTCCGCGGTATTAAGCAAGGAATCACACAAGAAGTCTAAGCGGGGCCTCGACCGGAAGAGATGGACCTTTTGGTACGTACCGGCGGTAACAATGTAAGTGCCGGCTTCCGAAATTCGGTGCACAGGACTGTGGGGCCAGTCACGCATAGCCGAATTGTATACAGCTTCGCATATTTATCCGAAAAGCACGGCGGAAGCAAGCTTCCGCACTCCAAGTAGCTACAACGCTCGATCCAACAGCTCGACGACGTGGAGGACTTCCTGGTTGGTGCCGTGCAGGGCGGCGCCGGCGCGGAGTTGCAGCAGGCAGCCGGGGTTGGCGGTGACGATGACCGGCGCATTCGTTTCCGCTGCGTAGCGCATTTTTTCGGCGAGGATTTCCATGGACGCGGCGTTCTCCGTCACGTTGTAGATGCCCGCCGAGCCGCAGCAGTCGTCTGAGCGGAACATCTCCACCAATTCGACGCCGGGCACGGCCTGAATCAGCTTGCGAGGCGCTTCGCGGATGCGCTGGCCGTGCGCGAGGTGGCAGGAATCCTGGTAGGTGACGCGCAGAGGCAGTTCCTTGAGCGGCGCGGTGAGGCCGAGTTCGGCGAGAAACTCGGTGACGTCGCGCGTCTTTTTCTGGAAAGCGACGGCCTGTGGGTGCGCGGGATCGCCAGGTTGAAAAAGGTGTGAATATTCTTTCAGCGTTGAACCGCATCCCGCAGCGTTGGTGACGATGGCGTCGAAGCTTTCGCGCAGGAAAACTTCCATGTTGGTGCGCGCAAGGTCGCGAGCGACGTCGCGGAAGCCGGCATGAACGGCCAGCGCGCCGCAGCAAAGCTGTCCATTGGGCACGACCACTTCGCAGCCGTTGGAGGTGAGCACGCGGATGGTGGCTTCGTTGAGCTTTGTAAACGTAACTTGCGCGACGCAACCGGCGAAAAACGCCACGCGAGCGCGGCGCGCGCCCTTCGCCGGATAGGTTTCGCCCAGCTTGGAGAAAAAGAACCGGTCGTCAATGCGCGGCATGAGCCGCTCGCGAGTTTCCAGCCCAAATAATTTCAAGATGCCGGAGCTGCGGGCCAGCGCGGCAAGTCCGGAGCGCTGGTAGATCTGCAGTAGGCGCGCCGCGGCGGCGATACGCCGCGGGTAGGGCAGCAAGTGTCGGAAAAAAACATCGCGGGCCACACGGGAGAAAAGCCCGCGGGGATGCTGCTCTTCAATTTGGGCGCGGGTGAACTCGACGAGCTTGCCGTACTCGACGCCGGAAGGGCAGGCCGTTTCGCATGCGCGGCAGTCCAGGCAGCGGTCAATGTGCGTGACAAAGATGTCGCCCAGCTCCAGTTGGCCCTGGTCCACGAGCAGCATCTGCCGGATGCGCCCGCGCGGAGAATCCGCCTCCATGCCCCACAGGCGATACGTCGGGCAGTGATTCAGGCACAACCCGCAATGCACGCAGCGCGCGTAGTCCTCCCAGCGCGGCTTGTCCTCGCCGACGAAGCCCTTCAACGGACGATTTGTTTGCGTGGCGCTCATTAAATAGCACTGCTGCAGGAGCCGGCGAGACGCCGGCGCTACTTAAATACCGCCGTAAAAGCGGCCCGGGCTCAGGATGCCGTGCGGGTCAAATTCGTTTTTCAAGTTGCGCATCAGCGCAAGGTCGGCGCGCGGCGGGCCCCATACGCTGACTTCGCGCTTCAACTCCGCAGGGCACCATTCAATCATCGCGCGCGCGGCAAATTCGTCTGCGGCGCGGAAAAGTTCTGTTGCTGCTGCGGCTAACCGGCGAAGTGTGTCCGCGTCTTTTGCCGGCGGCAAAAGCGCT
>DASYRO010000381.1:0-1624 GCA_036004385.1 Candidatus Acidiferrales bacterium | reverse complement strand
GCAAGATTTACAATCTCGACGTCACCGTCATCCCCACCAACAAGCCGCTGGTACGCATTGAGTTTCCCGACGTGGTTTATCGCACCGCCGCGGAAAAATATCACGCCGTGGTACATGGCATCTTGCAGGAAGACGGCGGTTATGCCGACGGCATCAAGCAGTTGAGCGAGCGCGGTCAGCCCGTGCTGATCGGCTCCATCTCCATTGAGAAATCGGAAATCATCAGCGACCTGCTGAAAAAAGCGGGCATCCGCCACGAAGTGCTTAACGCCAAGCAGCACGAGCGCGAGGCGTACATCGTCGCGCAGGCCGGACGCAAAGGCGCGGTCACGGTTTCGACAAACATGGCCGGCCGCGGCACGGACATTCTCCTCGGCGGCAACCCTGAATCCATGACGCGCGAGTACTGCCTGAAAAACAAGCTGGCCATGCCCTACGTCGTCCCGGCGGCAGCGAATGCGGCAGAAGCAGCGCAGGCCGCAGGCGGCGCGGGCGCAGGCGGCGACCCCTCGGCCGCGCTCGGGGCAAGTGGCGACGGAGCCAGCGCGGAGGCGGCGGCGCGTAACATGGTGCTCTTCCAGCACGAAGGAAAAATTTTTCAGGTGCCGCACGGCCAGTGGCAACCCATCCTCGAAAATTTCAAGCAGCAGTGCCAGGCCGAGCACGACGAAGTGGTCGCCGTCGGCGGCCTGCACATCCTCGGCACCGAACGCCACGAAGCCCGGCGCATTGACAATCAGCTTCGCGGACGCGCCGGGCGCCAGGGCGACCCCGGATCCTCGCGATTTTTCCTTTCGCTCGAAGACGATTTGCTGCGCATTTTCGGCGGCGAGCGCGTCAAGTCGCTGATGTACCGCCTGGGCATGACCGAAGGCGTGCCCATCGAGTCCGGCCTTATCACTCGCCGCATCGAAAACGCGCAGAAGGCCGTCGAAGCGCAAAACTTCGAAGCGCGCAAGCACTTGCTCGAATACGACGATGTGATGAACAAGCAGCGGGAAACGATTTATTCCATCCGCCGCTCGATCCTCGAAGGAAAGGACCAGAAGGATTATGTCCTGGGCATCGCCGAAGATATCGCCATCGGTCTCGTCGAACAGTATTGCCCGCGCGACGAGCATCCCGATAAGTGGAACACCGCGCAGCTCACCGGCGAAGTCCTCAACCAGTTCGGCATTGACCTGAAATCCGCGGGCATTGAGGTGCAGACGCTGGGCCACGACGAATTGAAGGACGCACTGGCCAAAGCCAGCGTCGCGCGCTACGACGAAAAGGAAAAATCCTTCGGCGAAGAAGTGATGCGCTGGCTCGAGCGGCGCATCATCCTGGATATTGTGGACACGCAGTGGAAAGACCACCTGCTCTCGCTCGACCACCTCAAAGAAGGCATCGGGCTGCGCGGCTACGGGCAGAAAGATCCGCTCGTCGAATTCAAGAAAGAAGCATTTATTTTGTTCGAAGAAATGATGGACCGCATTGACACGGAAACCGTGCGCTACCTCTACCTCATGCAGCTTGCGCAGCAGCCGGGCGAAGGCGGTCCGCGCGGCGAAGGCGAGCCCGGCGGCGAATCAACGACGACGACTGGCGGTCCCGCTCTTTCCCGCGGCCCGCGCCGCGCGCC
>DASYRO010000380.1:0-1987 GCA_036004385.1 Candidatus Acidiferrales bacterium | reverse complement strand
CCAGCGTGACAGCGGCGAAATAATAAGCGAGCGATCCGCGGCGAGTCATATGCGTCGTTCGATGTTGGGGAAGTCGAGCCAGACTTTAACGCCGCAAAAGTGCGAGCCTTCGGTGCAGATGGGCGTGGTGATGCCGGCGCGGAGGTGGCACGGCGGGCCGATGTAGCGGACGAGCTCAGGATGCACGGCGCGAACCTGAGCAATTTCTTCCATGGACGCCTGATAAATTTCCTCCTGCGCGTTGAAGCAGGTGCGCATCGTCCATTTGTGCAGCAGATGCAGGAGCGAGCCAGACTCGATGAGGCGGATGGATTTGGCGTTGGGCAAAAGATAGAGCGCGAATTCGGGCGGCACGCCGCGGTCGAGCAGTTCGTTCTTGGCGGCCCAGGCGTCGGCCATGGCGCGCTCGTACACTTCGCGGGCGCGCGGATTCTGCGCGATGAGCATGGGCAGCACGGCGTCGGGCGCGTGCGTGTCCGCCAGCGTGAGCAGCGGGCGCGAGCCCGGTACCATGCGGTGTCGCTGGTCCTGGCTGTCGGCGGTGTGGCTGATTTTTTTGGCGAAAGTATATGTGGCGTGCTGCAGCGCACGCATCATCGGCGCGTGCACGCCGATGTTGAGCGACTGCAGGCGATAGGGGTTTTTTTCAGGATTCAGCAGGCGGTCGAGCGCTTCCGCGTCGGAGCAGGCGTCGCGCGTGAGCCCGACGACGGCGCGATATGCGTCGGCCATGACGGGAATCGCGTTCGCGGAGTAGTCCACAAGCACAGAGGTTTTTCCGGCGAGGCGCGCGTCGAATTCGGCGACGAAGGTGTCGGCATTTGTGGAGGACTGCTTCCATTCGGGCAGCTCATCGAGCGGCTCATTGTCGAAACGGTCGAAGAACTGCGGGTCCGCCTCGCGTACGCGGGCGACCATTTCGCCGACGACGAGCCGCGCTTCGCTAGGCGTGTCACTGGCGGCCTGCATGCGCCACAAGCGGTGCAGCACGATTCCGGAAAGCGTGTGCACCATGGTGGTGAACGCAGCGACGGGCAGAACGTAGCGTGCCACCTCAATGGCGCGCTTTTCCGCTTGCCCTTCCACTTTTTTCACGCGCTTGGGATGAGACATCGCGCTGACGTGCCAGATGTCGCCGAGAATTTTCCGCGTGTCGGGCTTGAGCAGCGTAGTCAGCTCGCGGTAGTGCTCCCACGCTCGAGCGACAGCCGCTTCGTAAATAGCGTGCTCCTCGGGGCCGAACTGCGGCGAGGGCGGCGGGACGTACGCGCGGGCCTGGTCCAGCCGCACGTAGCGCTGCGATTGCTGCTCGGAGTTGTAAAAGGGATGCGCGTGCAGAAATGACCAGACAAATTGCCGGCTGATGTTCTCTAGGCCGAATTCGAAATGGGCGTGTTGAAAAACGGTGTGGTGCCCGCCATAGAATGTGGCCGCGCCGATGTTCACGCGCTGCTTATCGGTGATTTCTTCCGGGCCGATCAGCCGCGGGGAGTAGCAAGTGCGCGCAGCGGCGATGGCCGAATCGTAAGAATGCGAAAAATAGTTGCGCAACGTGACGCGCGGAAGCGCTAATTCGACCAGACGTTCTGGCGGCGCGTCGGCGGACGTAGAAGGATTCGTGGCCATTCGGCTGTCATTCTACAACGGGCGGGCGATTTAAGTTTGAACAGTTGAGATGTTAAGAAGATTTCATTGAGATCCCTGGAGCTTCGCTCGGCAAAGCGAAAGGTGCTGCGCGCCGGGCAGAAAAGCCGCCTTCGGCAGAGAGGAACGCGCTTCGCGCGGACCTTTCTTACCCAGGGCTCACGCCTTGGCTACTCTCATGCGCCCCTGCAGGGCTCAAAGCGAACGGCGCCGCTACTTCTTCGCGGCGGCGCGGTCCTTCTCGAATTTTTCGTATTTGCGCTGGAAGCGCTCGACGCGGCCGGCGGAGTCGATGAGCTTCTGCTTGCCGGTGAAGAACGGGTGGCACTGCGAGCAGATTTCC
>DASYRO010000379.1:0-3215 GCA_036004385.1 Candidatus Acidiferrales bacterium | reverse complement strand
GAAAAAAATTGCACGAAGTCGCCGAGGAACTGCCCGGGCTCCGCCACGCGCTTGTAAAACTTCAACTCCAGCTTGGGCAGATTGCGCCGCAGCAGTATCCAGTGGTCTGTCTGGTCCAGCACCTGCATGTCGGGATTGACTTCGTTCAGCAGGCTGAAGCAGAAAGCGTGGAATGTAGTCAACGTCAGACCTTCCGCGCGTTCGCCAACGGCTTTTTCCACGCGGTGCTTCATTTCCGCCGCCGCTTTGTCGGTAAACGTAAGGCCCAGAATATTTTTGCCGGTGATTTCGGATTGTGTTTCCAACAGGCGGCGAATGCGTTCGGTGATGACGCGCGTCTTGCCCGTCCCCGCGCCCGCCACCACCAGCAGCGGAGCCCCAACGTGCTCCACCGCGCGACGCTGCGCTGGATTTAATTCCAGCGGCGCTTCCGCCGCCATGCGCGCTTCTTTCACTTTCGCCATATCTTCGTATGGTAACCGATTTGGGATTGCGAGTGTAGCGCCGGTTGCCGGAGATTTTTGCCGGCACCCGGCAACGCGGAAAAGGCGCAGCACAGATGAACACAGATAAAGACAGATTGATGGCAAGACCGGAGGCGCCGTGTTACTTGTCGAGGGAGATGAAAGTTCCGTTGTCGATTTTGCCGTTCTTGACGCGATAGACCGTGAAGCCCGAAGCCGTGGTCATGCCGGCCACTTTGCTCGAATCCACGATCGCGGCGGACTGCTGAAATCGCACCGGCCCGCTCTCCGTTTCATAGACCAGCGATTCGCGTACGTGCATGTGTCCGCCGAGCGCGATTTCCAGGCGCAGTGGCCGCAGCGCATCGAGCACGTCCGCGGTGTTCGAAACGATGTGCCGGTACTGCATTTTTCCGTTGATGCGGATGAGGCTCGGCGCGGGGCCGCCTTCCATGTATCCACCCATTTGTTCGACCGCCGTCGCCATCGGAATGTGATTGAACGTCACCACCGGCGAGCTCGCCGCCGCACCTGCTAAATCGCGCGTGAGCCAGGCGAGTTGCGTGGCGTCGATGTGCCCGTAATACCAATCGTCATTCGCATCGGCGACGATGTCCACGCTGTCGAGTCCCACAAAGTGCACGCCGCCCCACGTGAACGAGTAATAGTTGGACCCCAAATAGTACCGGTACATTTTCTTGCCATAGAACGGATGGTCCGCGTTGACCTTTGACTTGCTGCGCTCGATGCCGAAATTTTCGTGATTCCCGGGCACCGTCCACACCGGCATGGAAAATTTTCCCAGCTCCGCAACGACCATTTCGTAGTAGCCGCGGGCTTCGCTTTCCGGCACGCGCAGCGCGTCTTTCACCAGGTCGCCGGTGAGCAGCACGAATGCGGGGTGCAGCTTCTCGACCATTTCTCGCATTCGCTGCAGCCGCGGCAGGCTCGCGGCGCTGACGTGTGTATCGGATGCGTGCACAAAAATAAATTCCGTAGCCGTTGCGCGGCGGTGTAAGGTGAAATCCACGCGCTGCTCGCCGGCCGTGTCCGCGAGCGGCCGCCAGAACTTTCCCACCGCGCCCCAGCCATCCGGCAAGCTCACGGAAACAACGCCGGCGGACGGCGCAGCTTCGAGTTGAAAGCTGCCGTCTGCGCCCGTCGTCACCACACCGGTCTGATCGGAAAGGGCGACACCGGCCACGCCGCGTTCACCGGCGTCCCGCTGGCCATTTCCATTGGCGTCTTCAAAGACTGTGCCGCGAATCGTGCGCGGCGGTTTTGATTGCGGGGTCACAGCTAGGGCCACGCACAACGCCACCAGGAAAAACAAAAGTTTTGTCCACGATGTTTTGATCATGGCTCGCCATGCTATCCGATTTGGGATTGCGAGTGTAGCGTCAGCAAAGGCGGAACGCGGATGGACGCAGATACAAAAACGCAACACAGATGAACACAGATGGGGGAAAAGATATGGCAACCGGCGTCCCGAATCTTCGGGACGCCGGTTGCCGCTACATAGTCCTATCTGCGTTTATCGGTTCTTTATCTGCGTTCATCTGTGTTTCCGTTTTTCGATTTTGGTTTTTCGAATTTCGACCTATACTTAGGTTGCCTCGCTCGAAGAAGGAGATTTCCTCATGGATACCCCTGTCATACTTAGCGCCGTTCGAACTCCGGTTGGAAAATTTCAGGGCGGGCTTTCTTCGCTTTCCGCCACTGAGCTGGGCGCCATCGTCGTGCGCGAAGCGGTGCGCCGCGCGGGCATCGATCCGGGCAAGGTGGATGAATGCATTATGGGCAACGTCGTCTCCGCGGGACTCGGCCAGGCGCCCGCGCGCCAGGCGGCCATCCGCGGCGGACTCGACCCGCGCGCCGGCGCGATGACCATCAACAAAGTTTGCGGCTCGGGATTGAAAGCGGTAGGACTGGCTGCGCAGCAGATTCAGCTTGAAGAAGCGCAATTCGTTGTCGCCGGCGGCATGGAGTCCATGTCCAATTGCCCTTACCTGCTGACGCAGGCGCGCACCGGCTACCGGCTGGGCCACGCGCAAGCGTATGACTCGATGATCCTCGACGGCCTGTGGGATCCGTACGAAAATTTCCACATGGCATGACCGCGGAACTTGTCGCCGACAAATACAAAATTTCGCGGCAGGAGCAGGATCAGTTTGCTGTGGAGAGCCACAAAAAAGCGGTGAATGCCATCAAGTCGTGCTTTTTTGAGTCGCAGATTATTCCCGTGGAAGTTCCGCAGAAAAAAGGCGAGCCCATCCGCATTACCAAAGACGAATCACCGCGCGAAGATTCCACGCTGGAATCGCTGGCCAAGCTGAAGCCCGCGTTCAAGAAGGACGGCACGGTCACGGCGGCCAACGCGCCGGGCACCAACGACGGCGCGGCGGCGGTCATCGTCACCAGCGAACGGCTGGCGTCGCAGATGGGCAAGCAGCCCATGGCGCGCATCGTCGCGCAGGCCGTCGGCGGCGTGGAGCCGAAATGGGTGATGATGGCGCCGGTACCTGCGGTCGAAAAGCTGTTCAAGAAAACCGGATGGGACCGCGACAAAGATGTGGACCTGATCGAACTGAACGAAGCGTTTGCCGTGCAGGCTATGGCCGTGATTCGCGAACTGAAACTCGACCCGGCGAAGGTGAACGTGAACGGCGGCGCGGTCGCGCTAGGGCATCCCATTGGCGCGTCCGGCGCGCGCATCCTGGTGACGCTGCTCTACGAGCTGCACCGGCGCAA
>DASYRO010000378.1:0-2793 GCA_036004385.1 Candidatus Acidiferrales bacterium | reverse complement strand
AAGTCATCCGCGTCTTCTCCGACCTGGTGCTTATTGATGTGCAAGTGCTGCGCGACGGCAGGCCGGTGAAAGGCTTAAAGCAGCAAAATTTCAAACTGCTCGAAGACGGCAAAGAGCAGAAGATCGCGTCGTTCGATTATTACGACATTGAAACGATCGAGACGGCGGGCGCCACCGACCAGAAACCCATCATGGTGTCGCTGGGCGCTGTCTCCCAGCCAGAAAAAGTGCGCGAGACGGTGCGTGACCGCCGCATGATCGTCATGTTTTACGACATGACCTCCATGCAGCCGGACGAACTGCTGCGCGCCATCGATGCCGGGCAAAAATACTTGAAAGAGCAGATGACGCCAGCGGATCTGGTCGGCGTGGTCGTGTTCGGCAACCGGCTGAACGTGCTGGCAAATTTCACGAACGACCGCGATTTTCTCATGCGCGCCATCGGCCGGTTGCGCCCGGGAAAAGAATCGCAGCTTGCGGGAACGGTGGATGCGGCCACGGCGAACGGCGAAGAGGCAGTGACCGAAGACACCGGCGACGCCTTCACCGCGGACAATACGGAATTCAACATCTTCAACACGGACCGTAAGCTCGCCGCCATCGAAGGATTGTGCGGCCTGCTGCGCGACATCCCCGGAAAGAAATCGGTGATTGAGTTCGCCGGCGGCATCACCCAGACCGGCCAGGAAAACCGCTCGCAACTGCGCGCCGCCGTGGACGCGGCGAACCGCGCCAATGTGTCGCTCTACACGGTGGACACGCGCGGCTTGCAGGCCAGCATCCCCGGAGGAAACGCGGATACCGGCGCGGCTTCGGGCACCGCCATGTTCAGCGGCGCGGCGGTCTTCCGGCAGACGTCCACGCGGCAGGATTCTCGCGAGACCCTGTCCACGCTTTCCAGCGACACCGGCGGGCGTTCGTTCTTCGACCTCGGCGACTTCAAGGAAGTGTTCCAGCAGGTGCAGCAGGACGCATCGGGCTACTACCTACTCGGCTACTACAGCGCGAACGGGCAGAAAGACGGCAAGTGGCGCGACGTCAGAGTGAGGCTGGTGGACGTGCCCAGCATTAAGGTGCGCAACCGCGAAGGCTACTACGCGGCGAAAGATTACACACGCTTCAACACCGAAGACCGCGAACGCCAGCTCGAAGAAGCCATGCGCGCGGAAAATCCGCGCGTGGAACTGCCCGTGGCTGTCGAGGCGTCGCAGTTCCGCCTCAGCAACAGCGAGGTGTACGTGCCCGTGGCGGCCAAGCTCGCCGCCAGCGCGCTGGATTGGGCGGAAAAACGCGGCAAGCGCGAGACGGAATTCGACTTCGCGGCGGAAGTGCGGCTGGTGATGGCTCAGGGCCAGGCCGGGCCGGTGATGGGCGTCATGCGCGACACCGTGAAAGTGAAACTCGACTCCGAGCGCTTTCAGCAGGTGTCCCAGCGCGCCATCGTCTATCAGGGCGGATTCATCTTGGCGCCGGGAAACTATCGCATGAAATTTCTGGTACGCGAAAACGAGTCCGGGCGCATCGGCACATTTGAGCAGGACTTGCTGATTCCGCTGCGCCAGACGGAGCGCATGGAGCTGAGCACGGTGATGCTCTCCAGCCAGCTCGAAGCCGCCAAGAAATCCGCGGAAGTGGAAAAGAAAGCCTTCGCCGCCGACGCCAGGATGACCAAGTCTCCGCTGGAAATGGGCGGCGAGCGCATCATCCCCAGCGTCACACGCGTCTTCACCACGCAGCAGAAACTCTACGTCTTCTTCCAGGCGTACCTGCCGGCCAAAGCGGAACCCGCGGCGCTGCGCGCGGGGCTGATATTTTTCCGCAACGGCGAACGGCTGAGCGAAACTCCCATGGTCGAGCCGGCCGAAGTGGACGCGAAAAATCATCTCGCGTCATTCCGGCTGAGCGTGCCGCTGGAAAAATTCCCCACCGGACGCTATACCGTGCAGGCCGTCGCGGTGCAGGCCGGCGGAGCGTACGCCGCGTTTGCGCGCGGATATTTTGCGGTGCGTCCGCCGGTGAACGCTGCGGCGGCCGCCAAAACGCCGGGGATGTGAGACCGTAACGCCGCCATCTTGACGGTGCATTCGTTTCTCAAATAACCGGCAGGAAGCCGGCGTTACAAGAAAGGCCCCGGAAATATTCCGGGGCTTTTTGTTTGCGGTTCATAGATGCTCAAGCTAGAGTATGTCGCCCGTCGAATGGATTTAAATGAGTCTTGAGAAAATGAAGAAGTGCTTCCCTGCTCTGCTAGCCGCGTGCTGCGGCGCGCTGCTGCTCGTGATGATGGCTGGTCTCGCGACGCCGATGTTGGAGGCGCAGAAACCTGCCAGCGCGGCGGCGGCGAGCCCGATCCGCTACGTCATCGTCGTTTCGGTGGATGGGCTGCTTCCGGTGAGTTATACGGATCCTGATGCGCACGGATTAAAAGTGCCCACGCTGCGCGAACTCGCAAAAAACGGCGCGGCCAATCCCGGAGCGCTTTCCGTAATTCCGGCGTCCACATACATCGCGCACACCACCATCGCCACGGGAACCTATCCGCGCACGCACGGCATTGTCACCAACCAAGCGTGGGATCCTCTGGGCAAAAACCAGGAAGGCTGGCGGTGGTACACCGAAGACATCAAGGTGCCCACCCTGTGGGATGCCGCGCGAAAAAAAGGATTGCGCACGGCGCTGATTGATTGGCCCGTGACCGTCGGCGCCAAGGCCGACGCTGTCGTGCCGGAATACTGGCGCGCCAGCACGCCGGAGGACAGGAAAATGACGCGCGCGATTTCGAAGCCACCGGGA
>DASYRO010000377.1:0-5730 GCA_036004385.1 Candidatus Acidiferrales bacterium | reverse complement strand
GCGCCGCTCCATCAGCCGCGGCCGCGGACTTGATTGATAGCGTTCTGGCTGCGGGCACAAAGAGCGGATACACGTTCACGTACACGCCGGGTGCGGCTGTCGCCGGCAGCATTCCGACGTACACGGTCAACGGCGACCCAGTCACGGCGGGTACTACCGGACAGCGACACTTTTTCACGGACCAGTCCGGAGTGGTGCGTGCCGATCCCGCGGCGAAGGCCACGGCGGCCAGCACACCGATCTAGTTTTACTTGGATTTCGGGGAGGAGCAAATGCTCCTCCCCGTTTCCAGTGCCCGTTCCTAGCGCGATAACTGCTTTCCCTTGCCGCCTCTTTGCACGTCTCGAGGAAAAAGAAATCGGCCGTTCAAGTTCGCAATTAGATTAGAAGGGATGCTTGTTTTCTTACGCCCTAGTGAGGCTAGATTGGCGAGTAACGGATTGGCGGAGGAGGAGAAGATTCAGGCGGCCCAGCCCTGGGGGTCGCTCGATAAAGGGATCGCTCGTCTGAATCTTCCCCCTCCGTAGTGGAAGCAGGCCAACAGAGGTCTTCGTCTTCAGTGCCCGTAAGAATCTTCAGCCAGTCCCAGCCGTGGATCCCACTCTCGTGGGATTTCCTGACTGAACCCCTCACCAGCCCGTTGCCGCCGACCTCCATTGTCCTGCTTCACGCTTTTTGTGAGCCTATGAAACCATAATTGCATTTTGCTGGGAATCGGGTGTGTGCGGTAGAGAGAACGGAAAAAAGCTGTAGGGGGTTTCCAGGGCCGCTGGAGAATAAACCCGGCTCCCGCTGAAGCGCCCTATCTTTTACGTTCCGGATGTGCTATTAGTCGTTTCATGCTAGGGGGTCGCAAAGAGGGCACAACCCTCTCCCGAGTTGTCTCGGAAGGAGTGACTCCTTTGCGCATACTTATCGCCGACGACCACGAAGTTGTGCGCCGCGGGCTTCGCGCCCTGCTGGATACTGATCGCGACGGCCGCCAATGGACTGTATGTGGAGAGGCCAGCACCGGCCAGGAAGCCGTCGAGACCGCCAAGCAGCTCAAGCCGGACGTGGTGATCCTGGATATCAGCATGCCGCGCTTGAACGGTCTGGACGCCGCGCGCATGATCCTCAAAACTGCCCCGCACACTAAAATCCTGATCCTGACGATGCACGAGTCCGAAGAGCTCATCCGCAACGTGCTGGATACGGGCGCGCGCGGATACGTGTTCAAGTCCGACGCCGGGCGCGACCTGGTGGCCGCAGTGGACGCTGTGCAGCGCGGCAAATTCTTCTTTACTTCCAAGGTCGGCGAAAAAGTACTGCGCGGATATCTGACCGGCCAGGGCGGTGCCGAGGCCATTCTGGAATCGCAACAGCAACTCACGCCGCGCGAGCGCGAAATCGTCCAGCTCCTAGCCGAAGGCAAGAGCAGCAAGGAAGTGGCTATGGCGCTGAACCTGAGCGTGAAGACGGCGGAAACTCACCGCGCGAACATCATGCGCAAGCTCGACCTGCATTCCATCAGCGAACTTGTGCGCTACGCCATCCGCAACAACATCACCCAGCCATGAGTTAGCTTCAATGCAAACGGCCCAGCACGTGAAAACAGACCAGCCGCGCGCGCTCGAAACTCAGCTCAAATACCTGGTGACTCTGGCGATCCTGACCGGCGTGTACTTCACGGCGGGCAAGCTGGGACTGAAGCTCGCCACTGTGCACCCCAGCGCCACGCCTGTGTGGCCGCCCACGGGGGTCGCGCTGGCCGCATTTTTGGTCCTGGGTTTCCGCGTGTGGCCGGCCATCTTGCTGGGCGCATTCCTCGTCAATCTGACCACGGCGGGGACGGCGGCCACTTCCCTGGGCATCGCCGTCGGCAATACGCTGGAAGGCTTGGCCGGCGCCTACCTGGTCTCACTGGCAGCCAACGGGCGTCGCGCGTTTGAACGCACCGGCGACCTTTTCCGGTTTGGTTTCTTCGCCGGCGTTCTAAGCACAACGGTGAGCGCCACCATCGGCGTGACCACCCTCGTGCTGGGTGGATTTGCCAGTTGGTCCAACTTCCTGCACATCTGGCTGACGTGGTGGATGGGCGACGCCATGGGCGCGTTCATCGTTGCGCCGGTCATCATCCTGTGGAGTCTTCCGTCGCCGGTGCGCTGGAACGAGTGGCGCGTGCTGGAAGTAGCTACGTTATTCGCATCACTGGTTCTCGCCGGGTTTGTAATTTTCACCGCACCCGATCCTTCAACGCTGAACACGTATCCCGTAAAATTCCTGGCATTTCCATTCCTGCTGTGGGCCGCGCTGCGCTTTGGCCAGCGCGAGGCCGCCACCGCCGTGGCCGTGTTATGCGGCGTGGCCATCTGGGGCCATCTGCGTTTGCTGGGGCCGTTTGTTCTGGGTCCGCCGACCAATGAAGGACTGCTGCTGCTGCAACTGTTCATGACGGTGATGTCTGCCGCCACGCTGGGCGTGGGCACGTCCATCGCCGAGCGCAAGCGCGCGGAAGCCGCTCTGCGGGAAACTTTGGATAAGCTGGAAATTAAGGTTCAGGAGCGCACCCGGGCCCTTCAGGAATCCGAAAAGTTCCTGCAAGAACTCTCTGCCCGCCTGCTGCGCCTGCAGGATGAAGAGCGCCGCCGGATCGCGCAGGAGCTGCACGACAATACCGGACAAAAACTCGCCGCGCTTTCTATGAATCTCTCGCTGGCTTCAAGGGAGATGGAAGCGCTCTCGCCAAAAGCCCAACAGGCGCTGATGGAGTGTTTTTCCCTGGCCGAACAGTCTGTGCAGGAGATGCGCACGCTCTCCTATCTTTTGCACCCGCCGTTCCTCGATGAATTGGGACTCGGAGCCGCCTTGCGCTGGTATGCGGCGGGCTTCGCGCAACGCAGCGGCATCCGCGTGGACCTGGATATTCCCACGGATACAATTCCCGCGTCGAAGGATGCGCAGACGACGTTGTTCCGCATCGTGCAGGAATGCCTGACGAATATCAATCGCCACGCTGCCAGCGAAAGCGTTCGTATCCGGCTCTCTGCGGACGCCGCGTTGCTGAAGCTGGAGGTCGAAGACAAGGGCCGCGGTATGCCAGTCAATCTTGACGAGACGAACGGCGCGGAAAGCCTCGGTGTCGGCATCCGCGGGATGCGCGAGCGTGTGCGCCAGCTCAACGGGCAACTGGAAATCCGCTCGAGCGCGCGGGGCGTCACAGTCCTCGTCAGCCTGCCCCTGAAAACGGAGGCGCTGGGAACGGAATCCGCCGCCGGCGCATCCGCCTGATTTTTCGCACCATCGCTAGCAGTCCGCCCTGGTAGCTCGGCAGCACAGTAGGTACCCGTACCGAATCTTCCACCCTCTGGTACAGATTCCCCTGTATTGACCCAGACCCACCCCTCTGGCACAAACGGAGCATTATGACAGACGATCAAGCTCCGCTGCTGGTCGCGTCCTCGGATCCGAAAGTACGGGGTGAGCTATTCCGCGTCGTCCAGGAATGCGGCGTCAAGGCGCGCTTTGCGTCGAGCGTGCGCGGGGTGCAGGCCGTCCTGGCGCGTGAGCTTGTCTCCCTGGTGGTCTGCGGCTCGGCGCTGGATGACGGCACTTATCGCGATGTCCTGCACGGCGTGCGTTGCCGGACCAGGCGCGTTCCGGTGGTGGTGGCGTCCGATCCGGACACCCGAGCGGAATTCGACCATTTCCTGAAGGCCCTGCATCTCGGCGCCTTCGATTTCCTTTGCTTTCCATACCGTTGGTATGAGTTACAGAGCATTCTTCAACAAGCGCAGCGCGAGCAAGCGTTTGGCCCGGCCTGGATGGGAGCGGCCCATGTTCTGCAGTCTGGAGATTCGCGGGAACTACATCACATGGCATAGAGGGAGCCGGGGCGCGCGGAGCGCGCGATGCGGACACTGGTTCGATGAATTCTTGGCCAAGAGATTTGCGGCGGTGGAAGGATCGTTTGGGCGCGACATCCGTTTCGCGGTTCCGCAGCGGATTCGTTTGCGCATTTACGCGGTTCTATGTTTCCTGCTTAGCCTGAAGTTCTATTTTGTCCGTGAGCTGGTCGCAGGCGTAGTCATGTTGTCCGCGGCTTCGGCCGTGATTTTCATACCGCTTCTGACGGTGTTCGGAATTTACAAGGCCGGCCAGAAGTTGGCGCAGAGAGAAAGACTGAGGAGCGTTGCCATGGATAAAATCATCCGGTTTCCCGGCAAGGATCGCCAACTGGAGGAGCTGTTGAGCCGCGTTGCCGCGCATCAGAACCGTTCGATGATCTTGACGCTGGATCCCCAGAAGGCCATGACCCGAAACGGTTTGATTCTGATCACTGCAATACCCAAGCGCGCGAGCTAATCTCCAGCCGTATGCAGCTTTCGTTGGTGTGCCCAGCCAATCCCGCTGCTGTTCGTGGGAACTAGTACGCATGAAATACTCAGCTAACGAAATTGTTTCCGAACCCAGCTCTGGGGATTCGGGTCAAATTCTTGACTACGAGCAAGTTAGCAGGATTCGTTTTGGAAGGTGGCGTGCCCCGGATTCGTTATGCAAATTGCGATGCATCTGTCCAAGCTGAGTTATTTTCTAATGGGCGCTGCACTATTGGCCAGGGCCGTATGGGAAACCATCGCGGTCGTTCTCTTCAGCCCATCAGAACCCGTGGCCCCCACGGGCGTCGCTATACTTTCACGAGTGCGAACTGGTGCGAGAAGTTTGGAGTAACTCCCAGCACAGGGAGGTGCACGTGGTCAGGCGAGTGGAAGTCCTGATTGTTTCAAGCGATCTGGAGACCTGCCGGGCCCTGGCTAGCGTTCTGAGCCAATGGGGACTCGAACCGTTCTGCTGCTCCACCGTCAGTGAGGCCGTGGACTTTATGGCCATCCAGCCGATGCCTCTGGTATTCTGCGAAGATCACCTGCCCGACGGCAGTTTTCGCGATGTGCTGAAAGCCGCCGAGTCCGCATCGAACAAGGTCCGGGTGGTGGTGACCACACGCAACGGCTGCCGCAGCGAAGCCTTCCGCCTGGGCGCGTTCAACGTCATCGCCTGTCCCTGCCACTCTGCGGACGTGCAGCAGACTATCTACCAGGCCCTCCAGAGGGTGCAGGCCGCGTAGCGGTTAGAGCGGCCTGAAACCCGCGTCCTTCAATTCATCTGTGAAATGCCCTCCGGAGCTGCACCTTAGCCCGCTGCAGCACTTTTTTCTTGCTCGGCGAGAGATTCCTGCCGCCGCGGTTGATGTAGAAATTCAGCATGGACATCGCTGACTGGTACGGCCCCGCTTTGCGCCGGCGGCTGCGCTCCGCGGACCGCTTCAGTGAAAGCGCAATCTTGCGCGGACTGTTCGACTGAAACACCCCTTTCTCCAAATCCATTGCATTACTGGTTTGCGTCACGCGCCCCGACCACCTGCGCGAACTCTTCGCTCTGGAACGGCTTTTCCTTTCTTGCATGGCTTAATGTCCTCCGCCTGTTCACTCTCTCCAAACATGCTAAGTCACGCGGAGATGCAGATACTATCGGGTAGAAACTGTATTTGGCTGGTATCGCCGAAATCGGAAAGCGTGGAAGCGAGAACAACCGTGGCTACGGCGACGCGGCGGGCGGAGGTGCAGGCACACTTAGAGGCAGATCCACGCGGCCCATTTGGCCGCTTTGGCGATCGCGGAGCAGCAACCGCAAAGCGTATTCGCCGGGCGGCAACTCCACGGTAACCGGAAGCAGCAGCCCGCGCTGCAAGAC
>DASYRO010000376.1:0-14413 GCA_036004385.1 Candidatus Acidiferrales bacterium | reverse complement strand
TTTTGTGGCCACCATGATTTACTGGATGAACCGCGTGGCGCGCGGCTTGAAGCGCCAGATCGAGCAGCGCGTAGAATCCTTTGCGCAACAGACCGCTGTTGCTGCCGGCCTGGGCATTGCCACGTTTGTCTTCCTGATGGTGCTGCGCGAAGGCGTCGAGCTGGTGTTGATTCTCCGCGCCGTAGAAATTTCCTCCCAAGGCGTCGCGGTTTGGATCGGCACAGCCCTCGGCCTGGGACTGGCGCTGGCCGTCGGAGTTTTCTTTTTCAAGGGCACACTGCGCATTCCCCTGGCGCGCTTCTTTGCCGCCACCACGGTGATTCTGTGGATCGTTGTCTTTCAACTTCTTCTCACCGGCACCCACGAATTGAGCGAAGCCACGTGGATCCCTTCTAGTAAGACGGAAATGGCGCTGGTTGGTCCCATCGTCCGCAACGATATTTTCTTCTTCGTTCTGATTCTGGGGGCCGCTGCGGTGGTTGTCCTGCGCGAATGGCTGGCGCTGCGACACGCTGGCGCTGCGGCCGATGCCCACGCCGCCGACCGCCGCCGCGCCGAATGGGAACATCGCCAGCAGCGCCGCTGGGCGATTTCCGCCGCTGTAGCCTGCGTGGCCGTGGTGGTCATGCTTGCCGCGGATTTCATTTACTCGACGGCGTCCGCTGCGGCGCCGGATGCGAAAGTTGTCGTCGCGGAAGACAACCGGCTACAAATTCCGCTCTCCGAAGTGAACGATTCGAATCTCCATTTTTATTCGGTGGATGTCGCGGGCGCCGTGGTTCGTTTTCTGGTGATTCGCAAACCCAACGGCAGCTTCGGCACGGCTCTTGACGCGTGCCAAATCTGCGGCCCGAAGGGCTACTATCAAAACGGCGCCAACGTCATCTGCCGCAATTGTGCCGCTGCGATTTATGTTCCTTCCATCGGCGAGGACGGCGGGTGCAATCCCATCGGCTTTGCGTCGCGCGTCGAAGGCGACCGCCTGCTGATTGACGTCTCCGCTCTGGCGGAAGCTCTCGGCCAGAAGAAAAACTAGCCATGTTCTTTCGAGTCGTTGGCGAATCGTTCGTGCGCAATCCGCGTCGCAAGCTGCTTATGACCGCGGCGCTGGTGCTGGGCATGGCCGTGGCCACAGCCACGCTCACGGTCGTGCTCGACGTGGGCGACCGCATGGCTCGCGAGTTCCGCTCGCTGGGCGCCAACCTGCTGGTCACGGCGCAGTCGGACACGCTGCCGCTCGAAATCGGCGGCGTGGATTATCGTCCCGTGGACGAAGGCGCCTACCTGCCCGAAGGCGAACTCGGCAAGCTGCGCACGATTTTCTGGCGGCTCAACATCGTCGGCTTCGCACCATTTCTCGAAGTGCCAGTGGAATTTCCTGCCTCCGCGCGCGCTTCGCGGGCCACGCTGATCGGCACATGGTTCAAGCATGATGTGCACGTTCCTGACGGCACGACGTTCGCTACCGGCGTGGGCATCACGCATCCGTGGTGGCGCGTGGACGGCCGCTGGCCCGCCGATGGCGCGCGCGAATGCGTCCTGGGCATGGCGCTAGCCAAGCGCCTGGGAATCAGGACGGGCGAATCGCTCGCTCTTCGCGCCGGCAGCACGGACGAGGTGCTTCACGTCGCAGGAATTCTTTCCACCGGCGGACCGGAGGACGAAGCTGTCGTTGCGCCACTCGGCGTCGCACAAACTCTTGCCGGGCGCCCCGGTCAATTCCGCCGCCTGCTGCTGAGCGCGCTCACCAAGCCGGAAGACGATTTCGCGCGGCGCGATCCCGCTTCGATGACGCCGGCGGAATACGACCGCTGGTATTGCACGCCGTACATTTCCGCCATCGCCTATCAAGTCCGCGAAGTGCTCCCCGGCGTGGACGTGCGCGTGATTCGCCGCGTGGCGGAAAGCGAAGGTCACATCCTGACGCGCGTGAGCGGGCTGATGTGGCTGGTCACGCTGGCCGCGTTGCTGGCGGCGACGCTCGCCGTCGGCGCGGCGTCGGCCACCAGCGTCATCGAGCGCAGTCCTGAGGTCGGACTGATGAAAGCGCTCGGCGCATCCGGCTGGTTGATTTCGTTTCTCTTTCTGGCAGAGCAGATTTTGATTGCCCTCGTCGGTGGGAGCATCGGCTTTGGCCTGGGAGTTTTTCTCGCGCGATTTCTGGGAGAAAGCGTATTCGGCATACCTCCCACGCTACGGCTGATTCTTCTGCCGGTCGTGTTGGCGCTGGCTGCGCTCGTGGCGTTGCTGGGGAGCCTGCTGCCGCTGCGCCGTGTGGCGCGGCTGCAGCCTGCGCCGATCTTGAGGGGTGAGTGATGTTCTGGCGCGTGCTGTGGCAACTTCTGCGCGCAAGCCGCGGCCGTCTGGCCGTAGCGCTGGTAGCTGTCGCCGCCGGCGCGGCGGTGTGCTCGGCGCTGGTCAACCTGAACCTCGATGCGGAGCGCAAGCTGACGCGCGAGTTCCGCACGCTGGGCGCAAACGTGGTCATCTCGCCCGCGCGCGCCACGGCCGGCGATGATGTGCCGTTGCTCGAGGTAAGCGTACTGGACAAGATGTCTTCCGCGCGCGTGCCCGAAGTGGTCGCCGCTGCCCCGTATCTTTACGTCGTTGCGCGCGCCGCCGGTGGCCGCAGCCTGATTCTGGCCGGCACGTGGCTCGACGAAGTCCGCCGCATGTCTTCTTGGTGGACGCTGCAAGGTGACTGGGTTTCTTCGCGCGAAGATACCGCGCGCTGCCTGGTGGGCCGCGCCGTCGCCAAACAGTTCCATCTTGTGCCCGGCGGAGAGCTCGAATTGCGCGTGGGGAACCGCACGGCGCGATTGGTTGTCGCCGGTGTGGTAAGCGTCGGCGGAACCGAAGATAATCAAGTGTTCGTGAACCTGCCCGTGGCCCAGCAACTCGCCGCGCTCGACGGCCGCATGGGCGTGGTGCAGATGAGCGTCACAGGCTCCGCGGCACAAGTGGAAAATGCCGCGCGCGGGTTGGCGCGGGCTTTGCCGGGTCTTGACGTGCGCCCGATTCGCCAGATTGCCGACGCGGAAGGGCAATTACTTTCCCGCATTCGCGTGCTGATTCTGGCGACCGTCGTGCTGATTCTCGCGCTGACGGCGCTGTGCGTGCTGGCCACGATGGCTGCGCTGGCCATGGAGCGCCGCCGCGACGTCGGCCTGATGAAGGCCATTGGCGGCTCCATGAACCGCGTTGTGCGGCTGTTCCTCACCGAAGCCGCGATTCTCGGCGTGGCCGGCGGAGCGCTCGGCTGGGCCGGCGGCGTATTTTTGTCTGGATGGATTGGGCGCAGCGTTTTCGGTTCGGCGATTTCTCCGCGCCCCGAAGTGCTACCTCTGACCGTCGCGCTGATGTTCGGCGTGGCGCTAGCCGGCGCGCTGCCGTTGCGCCTGCTCGGCCAGGTGCGGCCCGCGGAAATTTTGAGAGGCGAATGATGTCGCAACTTGTGCAGGTGGAAAAGCTCACCAAAAATTTTGGCACCGTGCGCGCGCTGGATCAGGTGACGCTCTCCGTGGACGCGGGCGAATGGATTGCCATCATGGGCCCCTCCGGCTCCGGCAAGACGACGCTGATCAACATCCTCGGCGGGCTCGACCGGCCGACTTCCGGGCGCGCCGTGGTGGACGGCACGGACGTGGCTACGCTCGACGAGCGCGCGCTGACCAGCTATCGCGCGGAAAAAATTGGCTTCGTTTTCCAGCAGTTCCACCTGGTACCGTACCTGACCGCGCTCGAAAACGTGATGCTCGCGCAGTATTTCCACAGCATGACCGACGAAACGGAAGCTCGCGAAGCGCTGCGCCGCGTCGGCCTGGCCGCGCGCGTCACGCATTTTCCCGCGGAACTTTCCGGCGGCGAGCAGCAGCGCGTGGCTATCGCGCGCGCGCTGATCAATCATCCCAAAGTGATTCTCGCCGATGAGCCCACCGGGAACCTCGACGAAGCCAACGAGCAGCTTGTAGTCAACCTGCTGCGCGAGCTGCACGCCGAAGGGCACACGATTCTGGTCGTCACTCACGACCCCAGCATCGGCCGGCTGGCCGACCGCCGCGTCGAGCTGGCCCACGGCCGCCTCGCGCAAATTACGGTTTTTTCCAACGAAGACGAAGAGCGCTTCGATCACTTACTGGAGCGCATCTGGGTGGCCAACGAAGAAGGAAGCAACGCGTTGATCGAACCCTCGCACACGCTGGGCTTGCTGGACCCCGCCGTCATGCTGCGAAAAATGGCCGAACTGCAACTGGTCGAGCTGACTGACGCCGCGATCCACCTGACACGCCGCGGCGAGAACCGCGCCCGCGACGTCATTCGCCGCCATCGGCTGGCCGAGCGCCTCTTCCGCGACACCTTCGCCATGGCCGACCCGGAGATGGATTCGCAGGCCTGCCGCTTTGAGCACATCATCAGCCCCGAGCTCGACGAAAAAATCTGTACCTTTCTCGGCCATCCGAAGACGTGTCCCCACGGCAATCCCATCCCGCCCGGCCCGTGCTGCCCCGCGCGCAATCTGCCCGCCTGACACGGTCGACTTCCCGCCTGTCATTCTGAGCCCCGACATTTTTTCGGGGCGAAGAATCTCTCGTCGATTTACTCTGCGTCTCTGTGCCTCTGTGGCGAATTTGTTAAGATGTTTGTCCGATGCCGTTGCCTCTCGACACGCGCAAAAATCCCGCTGCCGTGAAGATCCACGTCTCCACCGGCGCGGGCGTGGATATCGTCTGGTCCGACGGTCACACGAGCCACTATGATTTCACTTATCTGCGCGAAAATTGCCCCTGCGCCACGTGCGACGACGCGCGCAAGAAAAAAGCGGCGGCGCCGTTCGGCGCTCCCACCGGCGCGACGCCCGGCCTGGGCGCCGAACTCCCCATGTTCAAGCCCAAGCCGAAAGCCGCGGCGGCGCACGCTGTCGGCAATTACGCCATCCGCATTGATTTCACCGACGGCCACACCACCGGCATCTACAGCTTTGGCTACCTGCGAGAGATCTGTCCCTGCGATGCCTGCGCCCGCGAATTCCGGGCCAAATGATCTTGTAGGGGCGCAGTATGCTGCGCCCGTCCATTGCATTTCACCGGTAATGCCGCGCCAACTCCGACGCGTACTGCGCTCCTGCGCTGGCTGCATTGTTTTTCAGCCAATCGCTCAGCCGCGTTGTTCCCGTCGGCGACCCGCTGGACACCAACAGATTCGCCATCAATCCGTCAATCTCTTCGCGCGTCAGCACGACGTCGCGGACCATCAGCCCGGCCAGCCGACACGCAGCCCACGCCACGGCCGGCGAAACATGCACAATCCTCACAGGTCGGCCGATCGTTTCCCCAATCAACCGCACCAACTCCTCGAATCCAAAAATCTCCGGCCCCACCGCATCGGCAATGAAATTGTCGCGTCGCGCGCCGGCGGCCACCACCAGGTCCGCCATGTCCTCTACAAAAATCGGCTGCAAGCCATAATCGCCGCGCCCCGGCACGCCGAAGACCGGAAAATTCCGCACAAACCATGCAATGTTGTTAATCAGGATATCCTCTGGGCCAAAGATTACGGCGGGTCGCAGAATCGCATGCGAAAGTCCCGATTCCCGAACCGCTTTCTCAACCTGCGCTTTGCCGCGGAAATATGGCAGGGAAGAGCTCTCCGACGGATTTGTAATGCTTACCTGTACGATTCGTCGCACGCCTGCGCGCTTGGCCGCGCCGAGCAGAATTGTGGTGTTTTCGACCGCCCGGTCAAACGTTATCGCGCCGTGCGAGAATCGCACCCAATAAGTATTGATGAGCGTCGTCGCACCGCGCAGGCTGTCTTCCAGCCTGCTCGGATTGTCGAAATCATACGCCGCCACGCTGACGCGATCGCCGAACGGGTTCGGCCGGTTTGGATGACCAGTAAGTGTTCGCACGCGCTTGCCCAAATTCAACAGGCGTCGCGTGATGTATTTGCCCGTGTAGCTGAACGCCCCGGTGACCACCACCAATTCGGATTCTTGCAAATGAACCGCCCTTTTTCTGCAGGACTACTCACTGCACAGAGTATGCTCTGCCCTTCAAGGCGAATTTCCAATTTGTTTTTGATTATGTTTCTGCCGAAAAGACCGAACCGGAAGGAAAATCTGAATTCAAAGAACTACCCCCCGTACGCAAATCCCGCCGCGCGCACCGTCAGCGGCTCTTCTTCGTGGCGCACGCCGGCAGCAACGACTTCAGCGATAAACACGGTGTGGTCGCCGTGCTTGGTTTCGTCAATGACGTGGCACTCGAACCATGCCGCGGCGTCCGCCAGCACGGGCGCGCCGGTTTTGCCTGTCTCAAACGCGTAGCCGCTCAGCGTGTCGCCTTCGACGACGGGATTTTTGAAAAAGGTGGTCGCCAGCTTCTTCTGTCCTTTGCCAACCACGTGCACGGCGAACACGCGCGAGGCTTTAATCATCTTGTGCAGCGCGCTATCGCGGCGAATGCCGGCCATCACCAGTGGCGGATGGAACGAGCACTGCGAGAGCCAGGTCACCGTGCCCGCCGCGTATTTTTCGTCTGCGCAGGAGGTCACCACGTAGAGCCCGTAGCTCACCATGCGCAGCGCTTTTTTCTTTTGATGGGGATCCATTATTTCTGATCCGGGCTCGTCCGCAGAATCAGTGCCGCCGTCACGATGCCGCGCAGCACGAGCACGCCGCCCGCGGCGACGAGCAGCGTTCGAATCCAGCCGACCGGGGCAAGCGTAGTGCCCAGCATGCAGATTCCTACCAGCGCCAGCGACGCGCCGCGCACGCGGTGCTCCCAGCGCGTAACGTACCTGCCGGCGCGAATCCACGCGCGCACGCCGAGCACGAAGAGCAGCGCTCCCAACGCAATCCACATTTCCGACTTGCGGTCCCACGCCAGCCTGCCCAGCGCCGCCAGGCGAATCAGGAACAGTCCGAGGAGGACGAAGACGAGTTCCTGTCCCAGCCGGATGAGCATCGGCGGATTGAGCATCGCGCTAGACCCGCTCGATAGTTACTTTCTCGAGCACCACGGGCTGCAGCGGCCGGTCGTTGCGGTCACGCGCGACTTTGGAAATTTTGTCGGCGACGTCCTGGCCCTCGACGACTTCGCCGAAAATCGAATGATGCTCGTCGAGCCACGGCGTGGCCGCCACGGTGATGAAAAACTGGCTGCCGTTGGTGCCCGGCCCGGAGTTGGCCATGGAGAGTTTTCCGGGCTTGTCGTGCCGCAGCGATTTATGGAATTCGTCCTCGAACTTGTATCCGGGATCGCCGGTGCCCGTGCCCAGCGGGCAGCCGCCCTGGATCATGAAATTGGGAATCACGCGGTGGAAGACAAGCCCGTCATAAAACGGGCGCTTCGCTTTCTGGCCGGTTTTGGCATCGCGGAATTCTTTGGCGCCTTCCGCAAGGCCGATGAAATTTGCCACCGTCTTCGGCGCTTCTTTTTCCAGCAGGCGGATAACGATTTTTCCCTGCGTCGTATCGAATACCGCGTAGGTTCCTGGCGCGCGTGTCAAAAGGTGTCTCCTCTCAGGATCTGTGTGCGAGTTTAAAGCTTCTGCATTATGGCCCAGCGCCCGCAGGGAAGCAAAGCCCCGCAGGCGCGCCGTCGCCGTATTCCGTATAGAAATAGTACTTGACAATAGAATTGCATTAAGCTAATATTGCCCTCGGAGGTTTCACGGCGTGCCATGGGGTGCGGCAGTGCGGAGGTGTGCTTCGCGAGCGATTCCCGCATGCCGCAATGATGGCGGGTGATCCCACATCATCGAGATGATCGATTCTGTAAGCCCTTTGCCGCAAGCCCGTTGCAGATTCGATGATGTGGGGGTGGAGATGTGGGATCGCTCGGCAAGCGGCAAATGCGAGCAGCGCTTGATAGGCGTTGACACGCTGCGAGCGCCGCGCATTGGCAAGTCCAACTACGGCGATGCTACAATGACTCGCCTTTGAGCCTGCGTCATTCGGCCGTGTTGTTGCGTCTAATCCCTCGGAGCCAGCATGGTTCACAACGTCCTCATCGTCGGCAGCGGCTGCGCCGGACTGACCGCCGCCATTTACGCCGCGCGCGCCAATCTCAAGCCGCTCGTGATTGACGGCTACGAACCCGGCGGCCAGCTTACCCTCACCACAGAAGTGGAAAATTATCCCGGCTTTCCCGAAGGCATCCTCGGGCCGCAACTCATCGAGAATATGCGCAAGCAGGCGCAGCGCTTTGGCGCAGAATTCAAATCCGGCGCGGTGACCGCAGTGGACCTGAGCCGGCGGCCGTTCACCGTCACTGCGGGAAAAGAATCCTACGAGTGCAAAGCGCTGATCGTGGCCGCGGGCGCGTCGGCGCGGCTGCTCGGGCTGGAATCCGAAAAAAAATTGATGGGCCACGGCGTCTCCACCTGCGCCACGTGCGACGGCTACTTTTTCCGCGGCAAGGAGATCGTCGTCGTGGGCGGCGGCGATTCGGCGATGGAAGAAGCCACGTTCCTGACGAAATTCGCGAGCAAGGTGACGCTGATCCATCGCCGCGACGAATTCCGCGCCTCCAAAATCATGCTGGACCGCGCGCGCAAAAATGAAAAAATCCATTTCCTCACGCCCTACGTCATCGAAGATATTCTTGGCGCGGAAAAAGGCGCGGTGCAGGGCGTGCGCGCGCGCCATGCGGGCAATGGCGACGTCAAAGAAATTTCAGTGGACGGCGTCTTCATCGCCATCGGACATACGCCGAATACGAAAGTTTTTGAAGGCAAGCTGGAAATGGATGCTGCGGGCTACATCGGCGCGCGCAACGGCACGACTACGAATGTGGAAGGCGTGTTCGTTTGCGGCGACGTACAGGACCACCGCTACCGCCAGGCTGTGACCGCCGCCGGCTCCGGCTGCATGGCGGCCATGGATGCCGAACGCTGGCTCGAATCCCAAGGACACTAATCCGACGCTTGATGCCTGCTGATTCCCTGCCGACCGCGCTTTGCCCGACCCGTCCCTGCGTAAACCGGGGTTTTTTGGCATGATGCGCGCGCTGCTGATTTATCTTTCGCAGAGCAAGCGGCTGGCAAAATGGGTGACGAGCAATGCGGTGTCGCGACGGATGTCCCGCCGCTTCGTGGCCGGGGAAACGCTGCACGATGCGATGGCCGCAGCCCGCGCGTCGAATCAAGCGGGCACGAGCGTCAGCTTGGATCATCTTGGCGAAAATGTGACCACGGAGGCCGAAGCCCGGCGCGCGCGCGACGCTTACCTCGAAAATTTCGATCGCATCGCCGCCGAAGAGCTCGACGCCAACGTTTCTCTCAAGCTCACGCAGCTCGGCCTCGACCTGGGCGGCGACTTTTGTTTTTCGCTGCTGGAAAGCGTCGTGGACCGCGCCGCGCGCTACCAGAATTTCCTGCGCGTGGACATGGAAGGCTCGCCCTACACGCAGCGCACGATTGAATTGGTGAAGCGCGCTCGCGCCCGGTACGACCGCGTGGGCGCGGTGATTCAGGCCTATCTCTATCGCAGCGAGCAGGACGTCAAGGATCTGCTGGCCATTGGCTGCCGCATCCGTCTATGCAAGGGCGCTTATCAGGAGCCGGCCTCCATTGCGTTTCCCAAGAAAGCAGACGTGGACAATAATTACATCCACCTGATGCAGTTCCTGCTGCCCAGCGGTATCTATCACGGCATTGCCACTCACGACCCGCGCATGATTGAAGCCACTCGCGATTTCGCCGCGAAGCACGGCATCGGCAAGGACCAGTTCGAATTTCAGATGCTCTACGGCATCCGCACGGATTTGCAGCAGCAACTCGTGCGTGAGGGCTACCGCATGCGCGTGTACATCCCCTACGGCACGGAATGGTTTCCGTATTTCATGCGGCGTCTCGCCGAGCGCCCCGCCAACTTGTTCTTTTTTGTCCGCAATCTGTTTCGCTCGTAGGCGAATGCACTGTTTTTGGCAAGCTCCAATGGCGGCGACAGGAAAGTGACGAGAACTGTGTATGTACTTGTAAAACCTAGACTTACTTGCACGCAGCATTCCGGTTTGTTGCCATGTCCAGTACGCGCGCACTATTGACAATCGCTGGATGTCAACTTAAAGTTGCTGATGAAGATAGCGCGCCGCTGCCCAAGCCCCCGCCGATGCTATCCAAATGGTGTTCATTTTCCGTGAGCCTTTGGGAGGAATGCAGCAGATGAAAAAGTTAGTTTTGTTGGGCCTGTGTGCTGTCTTGGTGTGTCTTGCCCTTGTCGGATCGAGTCGCGCCCAGCGGCCGACCGCCACTTTTCCTGTCATCGTAGTCTTCAGCGATACAGCGTCGTTCGAACACTTCCGCGGGCAGTACCGGCCGGATGACCGGGCCGCGGCCGATCCCGACGCATGGGATTACCTCGACCACGCCGTAGCCGGCGCGGCCCAGGCGTTCGAGCGCCAGATGGGCTTCCGCGCCGATCATGTTTTCAGCGCGGCCATCCGCGGCTTTTCCGCGCGCGTGACTGCCGTGCAGATACAGGCGTTGGAAAGAAATCCACTGGTGAGCTACGTCGAAGCGGACGGAGAAATGTCCATCTCGACTCAGGTGCTTCCGTGGGGCATCAACCGCATTAATGCGGACATCAGCTCCACGCTGGCAGGCAACGGCAGCGGATCCGTCTCCAACGTACACGTGTACATCATCGACACGGGGTCGGACGCGACACACCCCGACCTGAACGTCATCAATCACGTCAACTTTGCCAACGGGCCCAACAAGGACTGTAACGGGCACGGCACGCACGTCAGCGGCACCGTGGCTGCCCGCGACAACACGATTGACGTTGTCGGTGTCGCTCCCGGCGCGCCCATCACCGGCGTGAAAGTTCTGGGCTGCGGCGGCTCCGGCACCACTTCCGGCGTGATCAAGGGCGTGGACTGGGTCACCGCGAACGCCATCAAGCCGGCCATCGCTAATATGAGTCTGGGCGGCGGCGCGAGCTCGGCTCTCGACAACGCAGTCATCAATTCCGCCAACAGTGGTGTGTTCTATTCGCTTGCCGCAGGCAATAGCAGCGCGAATGCCTGCAATTCCTCGCCGGCGCGCGCGGGCACCACGAACGGAGTGATGACCGTGGCTGCCACCGACAGCGCAGACAGGGAAGCGTCCTTCAGCAATTTCGGGCCGTGTGTAGACCTTTGGGCCCCGGGCGTCAGCGTTCTTTCCACGAAAAATGGCGGCGGAACAACTACTCTGTCCGGCACCTCAATGGCTTCTCCGCATGCGGGAGGCACCGGCGCGCTCTATCTGTCTTCGCATCCCGGCGCTACGGCGGCCACCGTGGAAAGCGCGCTAAAGAGCGCTAGCGTGGCCACTGGCACGAACAGCAAAGACGGCAGGGCGATCAAGCTCGTTTACGCGGGCACTTTCTAACTTCAGTACAGCAGTTTACTTGGAGGCTTCGCCGTGCGGGGCCTCCTTTTTATTCTTCTGAAACTGGAATGTCCGTCGCGCCTCGGCGTTTTCGACTACAAAATAGCTCACAGCTTGACGCATACGGTCACGCCGTCGCGCAGCGGAAGCAGGACTGGAAACAATTTTTTCGAGGAATATGTCAGGCGATTGAATTCTTGAATTCCGCGCGTAGCTCGGTCGCCGGTTTTCCGGGTGACGCGTCCACTCCACAGAGTGTTGTCTGCAACCAGCAGGCCGCCCCGACTCAGCCGCGGCACGGCTCTTCGGAATGCCGCCGGATACTGATGTTTATCTACGTCGATAAAGATGAAATCGAACTCCCCCGAAGTGCCACTCAGCAAATCCAGCGAGTCGCCTACCAGCACGCGAATTTTCCCGCTCACGCCCGCGCGCCGGAAGTACGCTTTGGCGCGCAGCGCGTTCGCCGGATCGCCGTCGGAGTAGAAAACTTCCGCGCCGCGCCCGGCGGCCCGCGCCAGCCAGATGGTCGAATAACCGATCGCCGAGCCCATCTCAAAAATGCGCTTCGCGCCGGAGATTTTCACGAGCAGCGCCAGCAGACGTCCTACGGCCGGACCGACGATGGGGATATCGCGTTTGTGCGCGAGCCGCTCCATTTCACTGAGCACGGCATCGCGCGCCGGCAGCAGGCTGTAAAAGTATTTTTCGACCGCAGCACCAGTGATCAGGTTTGTCATTTCTTCGGAACATTCCAAGTGCTTCGCTAGCCCAGAGTTTCGCCTGGTTTTAGCGCATGAATTTCCAGACCCAGAATATCTTCGGTAATGGCCAGCAGCGTTGCGGGCGAGCCTGTCAGCATGGGAAAAGTTCCGTAGTGCATGGGGATGACGTGGCGCACGTTGAGCAGGCGAATGGCCTTGGCTGCCTCGCGCGGGCCCATCGTAAACACGTCGCCGATGGGCAAGCAGGCCAGCTCCGGCTCGTACATCTCGGCGATGAGCTTCATGTCGCCAAAGACTGCCGTATCCCCCGCGTGATACATCGTCAGTCCACCCGGCAAGCGCACGATGTAGCCTGCCGCCTCTCCCGCGTACACGACTTTGCCGTCGTCTTCAATTCCGCTGGAGTGTTTGGCATCCACCATTGTGACTTCGATATCGTCCAGGCGCTGTGTGCCGCCTTTGCTCATCGGACGCGTCTCCTCACGGAGGCCTTTCGATTCCAGCCACAAGCACATCTCATAGATGCCGACAATTTGCGGCTTGAATTTCTTTCCGAGTGCGACCGCATCACTCATATGGTCGCTGTGTCCGTGGGTGATCAGCATCACGTCGAGCCGCTCGAAATTTCTCAGGCTCGGCGGGCATGCGGGATTTGCCGAGACCCACGGATCGATCAGAACGACTTTTCCGCTGGGCGTAGTAATGCGAAACGTCGCGTGCCCCAGCCAGGTGATCTTATTTCCGCGTGTGAGCAGCATGGACGTCCCTTTCTACGGCGCGGGTTTGCGGGCGGTTCCGGCCGCTGTGGGTGTGGGAGCGCTTAGTAGTTGCTGGATGATTCTGTCAAACTCCGCCCGCTTGTGCTCCCCCACGAGCGATGCCGCCTGGCGGCCGTCCCGGTCATAGAAGAACGTCGCCGGGAGCGCGCCGCTCCATTTCACGTCCACTCCGTTGATGAACGCTTCGTCTTTGCCGGGTTTTTTCCGGAAGTTGGGGAATCCGGGCTTCGTGCGCGCAAGAAAGCCCCGCACCAGATTGATATCCACATCTTCATCCAGGCTGACGCCGAGTACCACCAGCCCTTGCGGAGCGTGCTGACGAGCAAGCTCGCTGAGCATGGGGAACTCCTCGCGGCACGGTTCGCACCACGTAGCCCAGAAATTGACCAGCACGGCTTTGCCGCGGCGCTTCTCCAAAAGTTTCTGGTAGCCCTGGAAATCAATCACGACGGGATCTGCGGCGCCGGCTTTTTTCTGCGGCGCGTCTGGTTGCGCGTGCCGAAGCGAGTCACCGCCGAGTGCGACGAGCGCGCCGATCAGCAGAAGAATTAGAAAGCGCACAATTGGATTCGCCGTCGTAGGCGGCCTGTTCACGACGCTTTGGCTGCGCGCTTGATGGTGCAGCCGAAGGCCTTCGTTTCCGCGACCGGCACCGGCTTTCCGGCCTGCAGCGCGTCCATGGCTGCGCGGGCGTCCTGCGAAGTGATGTTGGCCGGGTTGCGGCTGTCGTCAATGCGGCCGTGATAGCGTAGCGTCCAGGTCTTGTCGAACAGATATACTTCCGGCGTAAACGATGCGCCGAAGTAGTCCGCCACAATGTTGCCCGGGTCTTTCACAATGGTAAACGTCAAGCCGTTCGCCGCTGCGTGCTTCGAGACTTCATCGGCAGGTTCGGTGACGTTGGGGTTGATTCCGATTACCGCGAAGCCGCGGCTAGCGTAGTCCTTGGCCAATGCCGCCATTCGCTCGTTATACGCGTTGGAGACCGGGCACTTCGTGGCGATGAAGATCAGCAGGGCGCCGTTCTGTGCTCCCAGGGACTGCAGCGGTGCCGGCGTGCCCGCAAGCGTTTGCAATTTCAGGTCGGCGGGTTTCCCTCCAATGGTGATTTGTGGAGCGGGCACCTGCTGGGCCATGGCCATCACCAGCGCCACGCACGCGGTCGCCACTACCACTCCAATCATTCGCTTTGTCGTCGTCATGATCCCTTCCTCGCTCTGGTTTTGTCTTCCCTTGGGATGAAAACTTGCTTAGCGGTTAGACGCAAGACCCCGGGTCACTGTTACATTCCAGCGCCCATTTTAGCCCCTGCCGAAGAATGGGACAACCTGCCGCTTGCTTGTCCCCCTGTGATTTTGGTGGTATAAAAATGGCGGAATAAAAAGACGATCCCGCGCCGCGGGATCGCAGTTTCTTTCCTGGCGAGCCTGCTTTTGCAGACGTCTGGCTATCACTTCCTGAAGGAGATCTTGGAATGGCATACGTGATCGCTGAGCCTTGCATCGGAACGAAAGACACCGCTTGCGTGGA